>CAZQDW010000131.1:0-5356 GCA_964592315.1 uncultured Candidatus Bathyarchaeia archaeon | reverse complement strand
CCTCTTGGCCAACCTGCCGACGGTGGTAGCGAGGCATACGAATACCTCGCCTTTATGCATCTCAGGGAAGGCAACGGTGCCCATGGCTCGACCTTTCTGCTTCATTCCCGCCTCTTGGTGGCGAATCTCATCGACGCTTTTGGTCAGGTCTCGATTATAGAGCAGGGCATTCATCGCTAGGTCCAAGTGTCCATCGATTATTAACAAAACCGAACTACCCCTCTTTTCCAAGACAACCGCGAAATCATATAACAGTTACTCAAATCCTGCCTCAAAACACTGCTCTCTTGTGGGCCACCATGTTTGCTCACCCGGTACCTTTCCTATGTTATTCAGACGGTAGTATTCGTCGGGTTCGTTCAAGAACCAAAAGAAGTCTGGATCCTTGATGAACAAGGGTATATACATTCGTCAGCAGGAAACCGTTTTCTCCTTTCAGCCTGACATGCTTCAAAGCAGGGAATTCCTGATGGCTCTCATTCCTCTTGGACATACCATCCTTGAATTCGAAGCAGGCAGTAAAAATAAAGGAATAGATTAGGATTTCGTGTAAAAGGCTTCTCAGTATAGAGTATGAAATTCATATAGCGTCGGTCTGATATAGTAACCACTTGGTCAGCTTCCGATGTCGATGACAACACTACATCTGCGTTACGCCGTAGAGGGCCTTGATAGGCGGGTTCCCTTTACTGAGGAGATGGAGGCGGCTTCAATCCTCTGCTTGGCTTTGTCTAAACGGAAGACTTCCCTTCTCACAGGTAAGCCTTGGGAAGATCTTGTGTTCTTAACTAAGACAGGGTATCCGTTGTGGTTGGTTCCTTGGGAAAACAAAAGTATCCTTGTAGACGGCCTCAATTACCACATGAATGTGGTTGAGGGATGGGTGGTTCCTGACATCTCCGCGTTTACCGAGGCTTTACTTGAGGCAATTCATTCACAGAGTCAGCTCTTGGAAGTTCTCCGAAAATATGTAGATACCTTCAAGGGTAGAGTGTCCTCTGAGGTTCTCTCAGTAGGTGCTATTTTAGTCGATGACAGACTTCACCTTGACATCTTACAGTATCTCCAGCAGGGAACAGCCTTGGAGAAGAGTCAAGCTCTCCAAACCACTGTGATTCCCTTAAGGATGGATGAAACAAGAGCCAACAATGAGGCAGAGCAGTTGGTGCAAGTTTGGAAAGATGCCCAAGCGAAGATAAAGGGACTTCAGTATGCCAATTCTGTACTCAACCATACAGTTGAGTTCCAAGTGGAGAAGATACAAAAAGGATTGAACCTATACAAAGAGGAGTCCGAGAAGACACTCGAAAAAATGAAGACCAGGGTCGACAAAGAAGGCAGACGCCTCGCAGCAGAAAAGGATCGTAAACTCGTCATAAATCGCAAGTCTATGAACCAGGAGATTAAAGACGAATCGCTCCTACTCAGTTCAGCTGATAAAAAACTTCAAACGCTTCGAACTAAGAAGGAAAGTACTGTTAAAAAACTTGAGTATGCTAAACGTCGAAACCATAAGGTACAAGTTTTAGAGTGGAGTCGAAGACTCCGCCAACTAGAGAAGGATATAGATCGTACTCAAAGAGAAGCCCAAAAAGCTCGAGGACGTATTGGGAAGGTGACTGAACAATGGGATGATACCTCCAACATGATAAGAGCGACCTGTGATCGAAGAATAAATGAAGAGGTAAAGAAGCTGGCAGACCTACAAAATCACATAGAAAATGTTACAAAGGCCAGAAGAAGAACCATCGAAGAGCTGCAGTCAGCCTCGGCCAATCTTGGTAAGGCCATTCAAGAATTAACCCAGAAAGGATTGTTGTATTTGTCAGCTCTTAATAATACAGCAATTCCATGGAGATTAGAAGAGACAACCCTAGTGGTTCTTCCCTTTTACCTCGCCGGATTAAGAGGGGGCGAACGGATAAGATACATCGTCTTCCCCCCCGTAGAGGCAGCTGGAAATGAGGGATTGGTAATGAGAGTTCAGAAAGCTTTAAAGGGAATCATGGGTTCGAGGCTGAATATACTATTACGCTCAAGGTTCACCTTTGTAGATGAAATGATGAGTGCAATGTTCGAGACTGGCTTACATAAGAAGAAAGACATAGAATCAGATGTACTCAACCATGCTTTTTTGACAAATATCCTCAGAAAGGAAGATCTTCGGAACATGATCTTGAAGGGACTTGAGGAGTTGGAAAAGGAAGGTTGGTTGGTTTCAGATGAGTTACAGACCGTCCTTAATGCCTGTACATGACCATTCTACAATAATCCATGGGTTTCGTATAGTTCACCCTTGTGAGGAATGAACGATGGTTGAAGAGGAGAAAATTGTTGAACGGAAGATGTTACTTAGAAGATTCCTCCAGCGATTAGCTTTGTACGAGCTTGGTAAGAAGCTCAATCTTAGCCTACTCAATAGGGTAGAAGACCCTTGGGATATAGATGAAGACGCCATCGCCATGGAACTCGCCTTCAGAATAGACGATGAGCAGTTGGTATCCCTCCTTACTAAAGCAAAGGTACGTAAGTGGGAGAACTTCAGAGGGAAGTATTACACAATCGAAGATGGCCTTCTCCACCTAGAAGGATCTTGGAAGAGGCTCCAAACAGGTATTCGTCAGGCAAGGATGAAGTATGGAAGACAATGCGATATTGTTCTACGCTCCTTAGTGGAGAAAGGAGAATGTGGACTTAGGGACATTAGGAAAGAAGTGAAAAATGAAGAAGCGGAGAAGATTCTCGCTGAACTAGAAAGGTTCAAGGTAGTTATACCCTCTTTCCAAGATGACAACTACAAGGAATGGGCCTTCCTCGAGGAGACCATCCCCCTCATACGTAGTGAGCTCGGACTAAAGGAGCTCAAGGTGAGCGTCTCCAAGATTCCGTCACCTCAGGAAGCTCCCTCTCAGGCTCCTGAAATTCAGGAAATGGATATCCTTCGAGAGGAACGACAATTCATCGCATCAATGGACAAAGAACTTGACACCTACCTAAATGACCTGATTAAGAACCGCCTAGACGCCACTATACACTTCGGTAAGACCTTCTCAATAGCCTCACTCTCAAAGTATCTTACCGACTTATTTGGATCCATATTATACTTTGACAGCCTCCTTAGCATAACCCAGCAGTATGGGTTAGCAGATGTGGAGATTGTTCACGAAGGCGGAAGAACTGGAATGCGAACAGGGTGGAACCTTGCCCTTTTTGGTGAGCCAGGGACGGGGAAAAGCTTCTCCACAAGGGACATGATTCTAGGGAGAATCGATGCCAAGATCTACCCTCACGGTATTCCTGGACGTAACCGGTACACCGCCGGAATCTCACCTGCCCGTTTCATACGGATGGGGCAAGCATACGTGAATCGAGTCTTCAACTTCATCGTTCCAGAGTTCAACGACTGGTTCAGGTACAAGGGAATGGTAGAGCCCTTAAAGCTGGCTATGGAGAGAGGAGAAATCAAGTACGAACTCCACCGGGAAGTAATTGGTCCATACAGGTTCAGCTCCTTCTTGAGTACAAACTACAATGTAGCAACCTTTGGGAAGGGCTATACTGTAACCATTCAAGACCCCAACTTCAACGCCATTGAGGACAGAATGCTTTGCCGGCTACACAGACTCACAAAAGAACGATTCACTGAGCTTGCTCAGAGCCAGATGCGGCTGGCCTCAGGCCAGATAGACACAGAGAAGGGAGCCAAGGCAGTAAGAGATCATGTGGCCCTAATCTATGCCATCGAGATGAAGCATCCGCTTATGACTAAAAGGTTCCCATATAAGCCAGTGCTGATAACACCAAAGTTCTTCGATGCCATACGCAGAACAAGAGAAGCAATCTTGAGTGTAATACCAAGGGATGCAGTAAAGTTCTCAGCAAGGCTTGAGGATAGGGCTATACGCTTTGCATGCGCCGCTTCCATCCTCAACTACTTCCAGTCAGAGGGGTCTTACATTCCTGTGACAGATGAAGCATTGAAATTTTCAACCCACCTCTATGTAGAGGAGGCATCTGTTAGATCTGGTGAGGTCTTCTCACCTGAGGAAGTATTGATGAAGCTCACCTGAGCATCTTCACCCTCTTCTTGTCCTCCTGTCTCAACCCCTTTCCTAAGGCTATGTTTAGATACCCCTTGGCTCTCAACATGAACGAGCTCAAGGGAGACCGCGCAGATCGGGCACTCTGTTAACTGTCCTGTAGAGATTCGCTTCCCCCGCTTTCTAGCAGCGTATCCTACCCCTTCGCTTAGCACCCTCATTAACTCCTCAGCAGGCATCTGTAGAAGAGGCCAAGATCTCTCTAAGAGGAAGAGGGCGATCATAGCCTTATCATCCTCCTCGCCAACTACTGTGACCAAGTTTTTCCCTGGGGCTGTTTTCCCGGAAGCCTCAGTGTATGGTTGAATCATGAAGCACTCTTGAAGAATTTTGGGTACATCATCTGGACTGTTAATGATTCTTCTGCGGACTGAACCAGATTCATCTAGATACGAGAGAGCCATTACGTCGTAGACTAAACCTGGTAACTGACTCCTCTGAAAGACCATGGAATTGCCTTCGAGCTGGGCAAAGACTCTGCCTGTAGGACATTTAATGGCCTTCACAACTTTTTTGCCTATGTCTTCATCGAAGCAGACTTTGAAGAGCCATACCCCTGTAAGTAGATCGCCCACTCTATAATAACGGACACGCCCTTCACGCATCTGTCGAAGACTTAGATCGAACCAAGCGTCTCTTACCCGTTCTTCGACAAGGGTGACTTTAACTTTCCTGAATAGCTTCGATTTAGAGGACACAGGTCAACCGTATGGAGCATTGTATATTTACCTTTTTAGTCTAAGGCTTCAGAAGGGTCATAGCAGTCATCCCAACTACCATGGTTGGGTGGCTTTATTCGAATAGTCGAGTAATCTGTCATCACTTATTCACATGTGGATCAGGGAAAAAGGTAGAATTTTGCATCTTGGTAGAACTGGACATATTGGCAGTTACACCTTTGTAGGGAAGATAAGGAGTTTTCTTGGGCACAATCCTATAATAAGCATTGAAGAAGGCAAAAAACTATAGAACTCTGTGCCTTAGAGTTGTTTAATCCTATTTGCGATAGCATCGCCTACTTCAGATGTCTTTGACGACCCTCCCAAATCATAGGTCCGTACTTCGCTTTCAGCTAGGATAGATGACACTGCCTCCTCTATCTTCTCAGCTCCAGTTCTCGCTGCTCTGTCGTTGTGTCTATCAGCAAGCCATTCGAGCATCATCTTCCCAGACAAGATCATCGCTATGGGGTTGACATCGTTTTTCCCAGTGTGATCTGGAGCAGAACCATGGATCGGTTCGAACATCGCATGTTC
>CAZQDW010000130.1:0-5363 GCA_964592315.1 uncultured Candidatus Bathyarchaeia archaeon | reverse complement strand
CTCATCATCTCGGGCGGTTTCGGCAGTTGGATCCCCGTGATCACGTCAACCCCCACAGTCTTGAAAGCCTGTAGGGCAGCCCTCATGGGATTCTCCCACTCATTCAACATGAAGCCGTACTTCAGGTGGATGCCGCTTGCCCTTTCCAGGAAACTTGGGTTCTCACACCACCCTCCCCACATTGGAGGTCTATCTACCTCTTCGAAGTTAAGCGCTCTTATCGTCCTTTCTTTACCACGCACGGCAACCCATGCCTCACGATTTCAGAGAGGCTGGACTATCAATAAAAGGTTTTAACGGAGAAAGCAGTCCATCATGGGAGTTTTGATGTGTGACACTAAACTGATGGGGATGCCAAAAAAATTTTTGCACCGACACATTTTTATTTACCGTTGAAAACTCATGTAGCAGTGGAAAGCTTTGAAGGACTTCCTGGTGGTTAAGGATCCCGAAGTTGCAAAGCTATTTGCGGACCCCTGTCGGAGGAGCATATTGCATAACCTTAGGCATTACGAGATGACACCTTATCAACTAGCGAAGGTTTTAGGGAAGAATGTTTCATCGGTAACCCATCACCTTAATGCGTTGGATAAAGCCGGACTGATCGAACAGACCAGAAGCGTCGTCAAGGGAAATTTGATAGAGAAGTTTTACAGGGCCACCGCTAAGATCTTCATCATCTCTTATACTTTGAGCGAGGGACTTGTTCCTGGATCGGAAGACGTTGCTAGGTGGTCAAGAGAGGTTTGTGGGAACGCCGTCACAAGTCTGGAAGCCTTCGGTTATGATGTGCCAGCGGAGAAGGCGGAGAGGCTGTTAGCGCTTACAGAGAAATACTCCTCACTAGAACAGATCGCTCATGAGGAAGTCATCTCTCAGCAGAAGGCGCCGGTTCATGTGAGCGGCCCGGCCTTGAGGCTACTTCTCTCGCTCCTCACACATGTCTGTCTACATCGGAATCCCGAATTCTTGAGGTTGCTGGCCGATATATCCGCTGAGCTGAAGATTGAAGAGAAAAAAAGTGGTCAGGGGAATAATCCATAGTGTCATTGATTAGGAGACTATCAAAATACATCTTAAGAAACTGGCTTGCATTTGCATTGAGTATCCTATGCATGATCGTGTCAACGTATATAAATGTGCTTATTCCGCAGCTCTCAGGAAGGGTATTAAATGATATTCTAGAGATACAGGACTTCGGTTTACTTGTATCATTGGTAATTCAAATACTGGTCTTAACAGGAGTTCTTGGCGCATTCTCTTTCATTCAGCGGTACGCGAATGGTTACTTCTCCCAGAGAGTCGTATACGAGATTAGGAACGACGTCTTCAAGTCCATTCAGAGGCAATCATTCGCTTTCTTCGATAAGGTGGAGACAGGCCAGCTCATGTCAAGAGCCACAACCGATGTCGACAGGATAAGGGGGTTCCTAGGGTGGCAGTTGAGGATGGTTATAGATTCAGTACTTCTGCTCGTGGGGGTTGTAACCTCGATGGTTCTGATCGATGCGGAGCTTACCCTTCTGTCTTTCATCGTGATTCCTTTCCTCTTCATCAACTTCAGTATGTTTGGCAGGAGAATACATAGTGTTGTTCATGCTGCTCGAGAACGCTTCGGCACTCTGACATCCATCTTGTGGGAAAACGTAACCGGAATAAGGACCGTGCGTTCCTTCGCAAGGGAGGAGTATGAGAAACAAAAGTTTCAGGGACCAAACGAGGACTACTATAAGATGATGATGCAGGCTGTTAAACTTAGGTCCATCTTTGAGCCTCTATCTGGTCTTATAGGCGGCTTGGTCACAGTGGTGGTCTACTGGTACGGCGGTATTCAGGTTATAAACAGCCGTTTGACCATAGATCAGCTCTTCGTCTTCAGCAGTTATGTACTCATGGCGACGAGGCCTTTCTGGATGCTAGGCATGGCTTGGACTGGCTATCAGCAGATGTCAGCAGCTGGGGAAAGGGTCTTCGAGATAGTCGATGCCATGCCTGAGATAAGGGAGAAGCCTAACGCCATAACTCTACCATCTGTTGAGGGTCATGTGGTCTTTGAAAATGTCTCTTTTGGGTACGATAGAGATAGACTGATCCTAAAGAATGTACTTCTGGAAGCTAAACCTGGAGAAACGGTAGCCCTTTTAGGGCCAACAGGATCAGGCAAGAGCACGGTAATCCGTTTATTGCCAAGGTTTTATGACGTGAGTTCAGGAAGAATACTTGTCGATGGGTACGATATTAGAGACATAAAGGTTGAATCCCTTAGAAAGCATATAGGTATAGTATCACAAGAGATCTTCCTGTTCAATAGGACTGTGAAAGAGAATATCGCTTACGGGAAGCCTAATGCAACGATGGATGAGATTGTCAGAGTAGCAAAGATCGCAAAAGCCCACGATTTTGTACTGGATCTTCCAAAGGGATACGACACTATTGTCGGGGAGAGGGGGGTGACCCTGTCTGGTGGGCAACAACAGAGGATCGCCATAGCTCGAGCTTTGCTGATGGACCCGCGGATATTGATCCTAGACGACTCGACATCAAGCATCGACGTAGACACCGAATACGAGATTCAGCAAGCTTTGAGTGCATTGTTGAAGAATAGAACCACTTTTGTAATAACGCAACGGATATCCACAATTAGAAATGCAGACAAAATCATCGTATTGGAAAATGGAGCAATAGCGGAACAGGGAAACCACACGTCTCTCATGGCTGGAAGGGAAGCGTACTATAGAATTTATCAGACGCTGTATGAAGCCCAGAAAGAGGTTCTTCAACCGGAAATAGAAGGCGGCGATCATCAGACGGAAAGAAAATCTACGTCAGATCAAAAAAGGGAGGAAGCATAAATGGGGTTCCATCCTCCTCACCATCACCACGGATTTGAACAAGAAAAATATGAAAGAAAAACACCGAGCAGAGTCTTAATATCAAGACTGCTCAGATATGTAACACCTTACAAAAAGGAGCTAACCCTTGTTCTCATCGCAACAGTGACTACGTCGATTGCGGGAATTATCGGTCCATACATCCTAGGTCGGGAGATAGTTTCCAGATACATCTTGCGGTCCGATTTTGCGGGTTTACAGCTAATTATCCTTATCTTTATTGGGGTTCTCCTCGTCAACTGGATTGCCAATACATTCCGTACACGGGGCATGGGCAGGATAGGCGAGAACATGCTTTTCAAGATGCGTTCTGAACTCTTCTCGCATCTTCAAGAACTCTCTTTCATCTTCTTCGACCGTTCAGACAGCGGCGACATTATATCGAGAGTAACCAATGACACGGATAGCATAGGTGACGCCTTCACCTCAGGTGTTATCCAGGTCATAAGCGATATCCTAAGCTTAACATTAGTCGTCGTAGTTATGTTCAGCATAAACGTTCAGCTAAGCCTAGCTTCCTTTCTTGTTGTACCCCTCATACTCGCATCCGCATTGGCCTTCAATTCGAAGTTTAGAGCCGCGTACAGGGCGACCAGGGCGAAGATTTCAGGCGTCACATCCAAACTGCAAGAAGGGATATCGGGTGTAAGAGAGATTAAATCCTTCACAAGGGAACGCGACACCATAGAGGATTTTAGGCAAGCGAACCTCCAAGACTTTCAAGCAAACCTCCAAGCAACTAGGGTTTGGGGCGCGTTCTTCCCAACAATACAGATCATTCAAGCAATAGGAAGCGGAATAGTCATGATCTACGGCGGCATGTTAGCGTTCAGTGGAGCCCTCGGACCTATTGAGGACGCGATCGGAACATTGATAACATTTCTCATGTATGTGGGAATGTTCTTCGGGCCCATATTCGACTTGACGAACTTCTATAACACCGTGCAGTCAGCATTGGCTGCGGCTGAAAGGATCTTCGAACTCATCGACACTCAGCCTGAGGTAAGAGACAGGGAAGATGCTACCGAAATGTCACCGATCAAGGGAGAGATTGTCTTCGAAAACGTAACCTTCGAGTATGATCCAAAATATCCCGTGCTACACAACGTGAGTCTCCATGTAAAACCCAAAGAGACAATCGCGTTGGTGGGACCTACAGGCGCGGGCAAAAGTACAACCATCAAACTACTAAGCAGATTCTATGATCTCAAATCAGGAGCAGTAAAGATCGATGGAAAGGACATAAGATCTGTCACACAGGAATCCTTACACAGGCAGATGGGAATCGTCCTGCAAGACACATTCCTATTCACGGGAACGATAATGGATAACATAAGATACGGAAGATTGGAAGCAACAGACGAAGAAGTTATGAACGCGGCTAAGATGGTAGGAGCTCACGAATTCATATTGCAGTTGCCTAACGGATACAACACAAAGATAGGTGAAAGAGGAGCCGGCCTCTCAGTAGGCCAGAAGCAGCTCATCTCATTTGCTCGTGCATTGCTTAGAGATCCGGCGATTTTAATCCTAGACGAAGCAACTTCAAGCATCGACCCCTATACGGACCTTCTGATTAGGAGAGCGATGGAAGTTCTGCTCAAGGACAGAACTTCAATAATCATAGCGCATAGACTTTCAACAGTAAGGAACGCTGACAGAATTCTGGTCATAGACAACGGAAGAATCGTGGAAGAAGGAAGCCACATTGAGCTAATGGAGAAAGGAGGATTATATCGTCACCTCTACGAGATGCAGTTCAAAGCACCCAAAGAAATTGGTGAGGAACAGGTAATATTGGCAGAGGTTCCTACGCGAAAAAACCCGAGGGCAGAAAGTCAGGCAGGCCCGAGAAAGAATCAACCACGTGATGAAAAAAAGCACCGTGGATAATATTTTCTAACCGCCTCCTTTCTCAGCTTTAATCAGGACAATGCCTTCGAAAATAACCTTCGCTTCGTCCACTTTGCCTGGGTTTAGACTTTGCGCATATGGCATGTCTGCTGTTAGCACGGCCGCATGTAGTCCCCATCGCTCTAACAGGGTCTCCGTTTTCCTGTTAGGCGGTAACGCGTATGATTGGACATGGTGCAGATTCACCTGAAGATTCTCTAACCTCCGTGAAGAGGAGGAAAGTTCATGATATCGAGAGTTCTCAGAATTCTTGAAGCTGACTCAAATCGAGCCTACGTTTGGCCCTCCTTTCAGGAAAAAATCATCTGTCGACTCAAAACCGTCCGACTTCATCTTGTTCTCAACTTCCAAAGTATTATTCTGTAAGCGTGTAGTGCATGCCTCCCTTCCTTGTCACATTGTTTGGCTTCGTAGGACCCACAATACGCCAGCTAGCTTGGTGGAGGTCGCGTTCCCAACTCAACCGGGAGTGTCATTGTTTGGTTGTTTCTCACTATTGTTACGTTGATCGTTTGTCCCGGCAAGGTATACGCCTCTAGGTAGGTTGAGAGGTCGTCT
>CAZQDW010000129.1:0-5372 GCA_964592315.1 uncultured Candidatus Bathyarchaeia archaeon | reverse complement strand
TTTCCATTTCATCAAGAAAATCTTGATAGGAGCTTATGTTGCTTAGATCGTTTGGACGGCTGCTCGTCCGAACGGCGTTCCAATAAGGTGGGTGCGCTATAACCAGATGGATGCTCTCGTCTTCAATAAATGATAGATTTCTCGCGTCACCAACACGCAGCACTGGCTCGTATTCAGACGTTTCAACATCAAGTGCGGACTGACTAAGTCGAGCCTTTGCAATTCGAATGTACTCCGGCGACACATCTACGCCAATAGAATGCCTGTGCAATGAGCGTGCCTCAAGCAAAGTCGTGCCAGTTCCGACGAAAGGATCTAGAACTGTTTCGCCGACGAACGAGTACATCTTTATGGCGCGTCTAGGTATTTCGGCAGAGAATTGAGCAGGGTGTTTGCCAGTTTTGACGTTTGACTCCATCTCCTTGAAATGCCAGACGCTTCGCGTATATTCAAGCCAATCTTCATGAGAAAGACGAGATAGCAACTTCTGGCGTCTTGACCGCAGTTGCAGCAATTCGTTCGAGGAAGTTGTACGGCCGCTTGAACCCGCTGGCAAAGCCTCTAGTCGGTCCTCTAGCAAGGAGATCTTTTTTTCTATTAGCTTCAGTTCTAGATCGTATGATCGTTCCCGTGCAGCGTACAGCCGCTGCCTCATAATCTTTCTACCCTCGCCCCGTGATGCCAAGTACTCCTTTGTCGCCCGTTTATATTGCTCTCTTGCAGCAACAAATTCGTCCGTTGACAAAACCGTACACTAATATACGACTGTGTTAGCGCCTTTTATTAAGTATAAAGCGACTTGAAATCCGACATGAGAAACTAGCTATATTTAAGTTAGAAATACCTACATCATGACGTGTGAAACGCAATGTCATCTCACAAGATAATCATAGGCGACAGTAGGGACATGCACGAGGTCGCTGATGAAACGGTCCACCTTATAGTCACCAGCCCGCCTTACTTCAATATAAAAGAACTTGGATCCCAGCCGGGGAATCTTAGCAGCATAGAGGACTACGGCTTATTCTTGGATATGCTAGAGCAGGTATGGAAAGAATGTGTTAGGGTTCTAACGCCAGAAGGAAGGATATGTATAGATGTTTTGGACTTTCCTGTTCCGAGTTCGGTGCATGGCTTCGTCGCTTTGAAGCCTCTACATTCAGACATAGTACAGCAGTTCAAGTCGTTTTCGAACATGGTCTACTACGCAAATATCATCTGGCTTAGATCACCCTTTCGAAGAGTGACGGGTAGAACAGGTTCCACCGGAGGCCCTATGTGGGGCAGCTACCCCTATCCACCCAATATCTTGTCACATAACATCTACGAGTACATCCTTGTGTTCAGGAAGAAAGGAAAAAGATTGAAACCTGATTCAGAGGCCAAGGAGAAATCTAGAATAACAATTGATGAGCTTTACGAGTTCACCCGGCCTGTGTGGCAGATCGAGGGAGTTACAAGCATGCGAAAGCTCGGGCATCTTGCTATATTTCCTGACGAGATTCCCTACCGACTGATTCGCATGTACACCTTCATTGGAGACACTGTTTTGGATCCATTCCTTGGCACGGGAACAAGCATGAAGGTAGCGCGTTCATTGAACCGAAATAGCGTGGGCTACGAAATAGCCTACGAGTATTTGGAACTTATCAAAGAGAAAGTTGGAATGAATTTGAGATCTCTGGATTCTCAGGATGCCTTTGAGGTTATAGTTCGAGATGAGGCAAAGCCCAGAACTAAAGCATCGATTCAGATGAGTTCTGGCTAATCAGGATTTAGAAGGATTATGATAAAGAATAATAGATCTCGACTAGACGCCGCCTTTAGAATATACGGAGATAATATACTCGAGTGTGAGCACCTGATCGAGTGGCTCAAGGTTACGAAGCTTAGCGAGCTAGATCTCATAGAGAAGGGGGGAGTGCCCGATCGCCCGGTCTATATTTTTCATGACAAGCTCATGGATTTGACGTATGCCTTTCAGCTTTGCCCCTACTACGGTGGAACGGGTCCCTCGGGAGTATGGCCCAACGACCCGCTCAAAGGTATTTTTGACGAAAAGCCTGATGTCCTGATTACAAAAGTGCTCGAAAACGAGAATGAGTCCAGTCCAATTCTAACCTTGGAATTCTGTGACGCACTACAAGCTGGAAATCAAGTATGGCAAAGGTTCCGTAGGTCAGTCAACGCTGCACAACATGGGATTCCATATCTTTACGTTTTGCCACTAATCGGTTGGGAGAGAGATTCAGAAGGTTTCTTGCTGAGAAACCCACGTTATCAAAGTGCTCAAGTCTGCATCGCACAATTAACAATGTGCAGCATGTTCGGGGTGCCTTCACTACAGATCTACTCTAAGACAAGCTGGAGTCCCTACGCAAAGACGACTGGTCACACGCTACCCGAGAACTTCGAATCGTTCATAGGTTCTGACGCCGGAAAGCAACTCGCTTGTCTACTGCTTCGTACCTCTGTGAGGGACGACGCCATGTTCAGCGAGAAGAAAGCTAACTTGTTAAAGACAATAATCAAGGAAATGATTCTTGTTGCCAGAACCTATAGCAAGTTCAGCAATACCTACCTTCCAGTGCACTACAATCATGCAGCGTTTCAGCCATCTAATCTTGACAAAGTCTCAACAGAATATGCGACTTCGTTGGCGTGCGGGAAGGAGGTAACTGGGGAATTTGCGCTTCATAATATCAATGAATCAGACTTTGAAAAATTTGGCGTACTTTTCTATAAGCATGTCGAAGAGAAGACGTGCAGCAGAGAATTTAGAACTAGCATCCTCGCTTTCCTGAACTGGAAAAACTCGGAAAGCATCGAATACAAGACTAGATACTTACTAACATGGGGCGTCCCTGTCAAGCCCGGGTTGGGTTCGTCTGAATTGAATAAAGTAGCGATACTCCACAGAGGGTTGCTTCCCCTCACATATAAAGAAAACAAATCTGAAGCGGCTCTTATCAGAAACAGAAACGTTTTGCGTTTCATTTTGGAGAGGGCATATCCTAAATTAGGTCCCGATGTTCTAGACTGGGTTTACGTGAATAGTAAACGCGATTTGCCGGCAATTTTCCTAATTCCTCTTTATGGTTACAAACCTAGTGGAGATTCCAGACCGGACAGAGGCTTGATGCCTGCCTTGTCAGCGTTGTTTCCGTCGTTGGCGGAAAGAGATCGGACTCTTGTGATAATGTATAGCAAGCACACCCCTAAGAACTGGAGGGATTTGTTGGAGAACGAAGCAAATGAACTGTGGAACGCAATAAGACGAATCGCCGGCGCTTTGATCGTCGATGTCGAAAAAGCGGGCATGGTGCTGAAGTGAGAGATGCGGAATGAGCTCGCTCGAGAATCTGTTGAAGTATTTTCCAAAATTGCACGGCGAGCATGGGGTAGACGCCACGTTACACGAGCTTGCTATTCGATATCCGTCAAACAAAATCCACGAGGTCTTCAGCAATCCCCCAGGCGCATCGTGGAACAGATTCGATATTCTAAGACCACTGACCGGCGAGGTCTTTCAATGGGATCATATGCCCAGAGTCCCGCCATACGCAAGAAGACCCGATCTCGTACTGCAATTCAATGAAGATTTTGAAATGAGCTTCTTATTGTTTGAGTCAAAACAAGATATAGCTGACGTTTACCCCAACATGGGAGAGCTTCTAGAAAATTTCTTTATAGGATCGAAGGGGTACGTTGGCATCATAGATCGCCCCGCTTGGCACTATAAGAGGACGGCTGAAGATGAATGGAGAGTGTTAGATCCGAGGGATGATGAACGCCTCCGGTATTGGTTCAAGCGGTATGACAGAGCGCATGTTCATTTTTGGAGTGGCTTCGCTTTTGCGCTAAATCCGGAGTACTACGACGACTATCAAAAGGTGCAAGTGAAGATCATACAAGAAGCCATGTCAGAATTGATTCGAACAAATCCTAAGCTGGATGTCGCAGTCGCGGTGGGATGGGAAGGTGAGTATCATTTTCCTTTCATTTTAAAGGAGTACTCGCCCGATTTTAGGCGCACAAGTTTTGCATCTCATCTCGACGACCTGCTGAGTCCCTGCGTCCGTGAGCAATGACTTTCCAATCTACCCATACAGACTCTTTTGCGAGCTCAGTCTTTCACTCCAGCAGATTTGAGGTCGGAATTCTGAGAGTCTGGAAAAGATGTCTTTTAAAAGGTGCCTAGGGTAAGTGGAGTTTCCTCTCGCTGCGAATAACATCTCACCAAGTTTGGCAGGATTATACTCGCTATCCTAACTCCCAAAGACGGATCTGTCTTGGGCTACCTGCATTAAGTCTCTTAGTAGCTATGTCTACATATTTTTTGTTTATTTCGAATCCGATGAACCTTCTGCCTAGGAGCTTTGCCGAAACACACTCACTACCAGAACCAGAAAAAGGAACCAAGCATAGATCATTCGGTCTACTTGATGCCATTATTATGCGATTAATCAGTGCAAGCGGTTTTTGAGTTGGGATCCTTCCGAATTTTGTCTCATCTTTCGTTTTGTTGTTTGGAATATCCCAAACTGTCCTCATTTGCCTCCCTTTCCTTTTTCGGGGATCTTCGGGAAAATCTTCATTTTTCATTGCATTGTAGTTGAAAAAGTACTTTCTTTTTTTTCTCCCTACGTGACCCCATAAAAGCGTCTCATGGCTCGCAGTAAATCTTCGACCCGACAAATTGGGAAATGCATTTCTCTTGTACCAAATAATTTCATTTATTATCTCTACTCCCAGAAGCTGAAACAAGACATTGATTACGCCTATGTTATGATATGTGCCAAACACCCAGATAGAACCTGTAGGCTTCAGTACTCGTTTTGCTTGACTTAGCCACATGGCTGTAAAATTCCAGTAATCGTTCATAGGCATGTTATCCCAGTCTTCCATCACCTTGCTCCAATCCCCTCCAAATCCGGGCAGTTTCACACTGTTGTCCCACTTCCAAACATTGCCCTTTGATAGATTGTATGGCGGGTCAGCGAGGATTAGGTCCACGGACTTGTTAGGAAGTTGACGCATCCCTTCAATACAGTCCATGCATTGCACGGTATTCGACCAAAGCTCAACCTTGTTAACGGGCCCTGAGCATGAGAGATATGATGGCTTTTCCATCTTGCGATCACTTGTACAAACTTTTCTCCCAAATTCGCCTCTCGGGTACTATGCCTATACGGGTAGCTTGGGCGACCAAAAGGTTTGTGGCGGCTGTAAGTATTCATCAAAAGTATAAGGCAACCGAAACTATTCTTCTTCCTTCAGAGCCCTAAAGCTTTCTTCTCTTCTTCATTTAGATAGCGCATCTCAGCCAGTTTTCCTAGAAGCAGATCTTTTATCGTGGCTGATAGCGAAGG
>CAZQDW010000128.1:1504-5443 GCA_964592315.1 uncultured Candidatus Bathyarchaeia archaeon | reverse complement strand
TAGTATCCTCTACGACTCTGCTCGGCCTGCTAGGCCCTTCCCAGATCCCGGTAGCAGCTGCCGATCCTGCTGGTGCGAAGCCTATGGAGTTCTACTTCCACTACGTTGAAATACCTGTCCACGTGGCAGGCCTCGACACCAAATACATCATGAACACGACAAAGTCATTCAGGTTCCCAACGCAGGGACAGGCCTACACCAACTCCTTCTACAAGCCCATCGGGCAGCCCAAGATAGCCGTCGACTTCTACCTCTATCCGAACCTAGCCGGCCCAGTGACGATCAGCGGCTCGTGGCAAGTCTTCCTCTGGGTCAACAGCTCAGCCTACAAGCCAGCCACCTTCAATCTCCAATTCAAGGAAGTCACCCTCGGAGGCGCCGTCCTCTGGGACTCGGGGCAACTCTCGCCCGTCGTGACCAGCTCCATCGGGAACTACATCAATGTCCCAGTCTACAGCTACAACATGACGACTCCTCTGACGCATGCCTTCAGCATAGGCACGACTCTCTTGGTCGAGGTGACTGTCAACGCAGGCTCCTCAGCAGACACAAGGATCTGGTACGACTCTCCCCTATACCCCAGCAAGGTCATACTACCTGCTCACGACTACGCTAGACCCATCTACGTCAAGACCCTGAACGCTAACCGCACGGAGACAAGCGTCTTCTCAGTCTTCTGGAGCGAGAGCCAACGGAAAGTGATAATTCAAGCCAATGTCACCGACCCCTTTGGCGGATACGACATCTACATGGTTAACGCCACCCTCCGCAACCCAAAGGGCGAAGCGATCCTCAGCAGCGTGAACATGATAAGAACCACGGACAGCGCAAGCGGAATCCGCTACTCCAACCTCTACGAGGTGATCTGGTCCTACCCCCAGACAGCCTCGGCAGGCACCTACACCATCCAAGTCTCAGTCATCGACAACAACGGCTACCACCACCTGCTAAGCTACGGAGTATTCTATCCCTACATAGAGCACAGCCTAAAAACCTTCAGCATAGGGCAAACCTACCAGGTTCTCATAAGAACCGTTGACTCGCACAACCAAACGCTCGCAGGCGCCGAGGTCCAAGCAGTCTCAAGCGAAGTAATACTCGCTCGGGGATATACCAACACTTCGGGATGGTGGAAAGGGGGGCTGTGGGCTGGATACTACAACCTAACAGCCTACTGGTACGGCGCCGAAGTCGCCAAGCAGCTCGTCCAAGTCACCACTGAGGCCAGCTTCACAGTTCGATGCAGAGTCTACAACACCTCATTCAAATTCATCGACGATGTGAATGAACCCCTTCCAGAAGCCGAGGTCTACATCAAATCACCGAACGGCTCAATCACAGTTCCCCCCTTCTTCACGAGCACTAAGGGCTTCATCAATCTGACCCAAGCTCCAGCCGGAAGCTACGTGCTCACCGCTCTCTGGAAGAGCGTCCCCGTCCAGGAAGTAAGAGTCAGCGTAGACTCAGATGGCCCCTACACAGTGAAGACCCGCGTCTACAAGCTGACCGTAAAGGTCGTGGGAAACAACGAAGCCCCAGTCCAAGGAGCCTACGTCATCGTCTACACCCAATCCGGAGTCGGATTCGGGCTTGAAGTCTCAAACGCCACCGGCCAAACAGCCTTCAAGCTACCCGAAGGCAAGTACAGGATAGATGTCCGCTTCAGCACAGTCTACTGGCTCACCGCCGTGACGACCAGCACAACAAAACCACTGTTCACAGTAAACTCCTCACAACCCTTAACCATCACCCTAGCAGACTACCCGCCACCAATATGGACAACAACGGGCTTCATCCTTATCGCGGCGGTGTCCATTGCCGTCATCATGATCGTCCTAATAGCCCTGAGGCGCAGATAGCAACCCGGAAACAGATCGATCCAGACGCGAAACTTGACGCAGTCTAATTTGGCTGGCTAATAAATATCGTTCTATTTCTTAAAAAACACACGAAATGCTCGTCGATTAGCCTGATCGACCGATCATCTCCCGTAAATCTACGCAGATTGCTGTGAGAAACATTATAAGGAACATATCTAGTTTCTATAGGAACCCTAGCTATTGTGACCGAACATGGCTAAGAAGGTTAAGGCGACTCTATACATCCCGGAAGACGTAAGAGAAAAGATTCGACGTACAGGCCTGTCGCTAGAAGAGTACTTCAACAGACTCTACGACAAGTACGAGAAACTCTCCTTGGACAAATGGCGGGATGGCGTCTTCACCATACAAGGATACTTCAGGGTTAGTCTTATCAGAGCTGAGACCCTGAACCTGATCCTTGACAAGTTCGAAGACGAGGAACTCGTAGATCTCGGAAGGGAGCTAGGGAAGAAACTTCGACTCAGCATACAAGCAAACTTCAAGCATTACTTTGATTCAGAAGACAATTTTGAACTGGAGATGATGAATCATCTGAACAACTACTCTGGCTGGGGATATTTCACCCTAGAGAAGGATACAATCGTCATAACAATGCCGATCTTCACAAAACCACATCTACTACAAGGCTACCTCGAAGGACTCCTAAACCTAACGTTAACACCAGTAGAATCCTATCCAGACAGAATCACCTTCAAAACCAAATAAAAACCTATTCAACCAAAGAGTTCCGCAAGCGCGGATGGAATTAATCCCCAAACCGGAACCCAAACCCTTCTTGACCTAAGATCCGTAAGGGACTTCTGCACAAGCGACAATAGACCACCAAGAAATCCATCGTAAATTGCTTTGGTGTTCGTCGAGAAAACCGTATTGAGGTTCAATAATAATCCATTTACCGCCTGCTAAACCGTACCTTGTCAGGTCGCTGTAGTAATAGTAGCCAAATCCGCTCAGATTATCGAGGTGGACTAGAACCATTGCATGACCTCCTAGAGTCGAGTTCGTGAAGAATGCGACTGCCGACTTTATTCCAGCCGCCTCAAACATTGCAGAAGCGAGGATGCTGAAGCCTGTGCAGTCACCAGA
The DNA here is from genome assembly GCA_964592315.1 of uncultured Candidatus Bathyarchaeia archaeon. Classification (GTDB taxonomy): domain Archaea; phylum Thermoproteota; class Bathyarchaeia; order Bathyarchaeales; family WAQA01; genus CAZQDW01. The sequence continues at coordinate 2,474 of CAZQDW010000128.1, read as the reverse complement.
ACGAAACGTCAATGTTTCAGTCGGAAACCACATGTGGTCAAGTAATCTAGTTTCATAATGGACGACAGAGTGAATGAAAGCGAGCACTTTCTGAATCTTCGTGACGCTACTATCTGAGTAGCTTATTCCAGCGATGCTCATTGCTCTCTGCATAATGCGGCTGCTAGTCTGATAACTGTATTCACCAGCATAGGTATAGTAATAACATCCAGACTCTAAGCTAGACCAATACGAGTTTCCGATGTCGTGGGAAGCCAAGCTTGCGGCGAATTTGACGCTTATGCTATAGTAATTGGGATAATCATGCCATCTAGCTTCATCCATTGTTGCACTAGTTACCGTAAGGTAGTTGAGTCTCACATACTGGTAGTAAGTCTCTAGTGTCGTTCCAATATAGATACTCTGGGCTGAAAGCAAGGCGTTGTATTGAGCCAGAAGAGTATCGTACTGTGACTTAAGAGCGTTGTACTGAGCTTGAAGATTGTTGGATTGAGTCTGAAGAGTAGAATAATCCCGCTGTAAATCTGAGAAGTTTCTGCTCAGAGCAGTGTAGTTTCCTTCGAGGTACGAGTAGGAGATTCGCAGACTCTCATGCTCTTTACTTAAAGCATCGAAGTCCAAAGAGAGTTTTTCGTAAACGGTCTTGAGGCTTTGATTCTGGTGGGCAAGGACTCCGGAGAGGAGTGTCAAGCCAACAATCAAGACGATACCTACTGCTTGTACTGTCTTCAGCTTCATAACAACACACTCCCTGTCACGACAACGAGCTCAATATTCATACAAACGAAAGATAAAATTGATCTTTACCGCCATATACGCACCCCCTGCTCATCCAAAAACCGAGTTGCCAGCTCGGCGATGTCATGGGTCGAGAACGGGATGTTCAACTGCTTCACTCGAACCACTATCTTGCGATAGGTGACCTCTTTCAGGTGTTCATCCAAGAGCGGAAGGTGAGACCTTCGCCTCT
>CAZQDW010000128.1:0-1494 GCA_964592315.1 uncultured Candidatus Bathyarchaeia archaeon | reverse complement strand
TCGCTTTCCTTGCTTCATCGACAAGTTTCATGTAGCATTTCGCGGCTTCCAGAGTGTTTTCCGCATCTATTGATACGATGTCTGAGGCTTCACTGATGATTCTTAGCGATGTGCTACTGTCTCTTCGTTTACTCCTTCCACCAAGTATTTTCTAACAATCTCCGCGAGCACCGAGCTCGGTGTGCAAACCTCGTCTGCCTTCTCAAGTTCTTCTTTTGCCTTCTTTCCCTTTTCGCTCCCCATGAAGATCTCGATCCAGGCATACGCGTCAGCCACGATCTTCACCGCGGTCCCCCTTGCCGAAAGAACTTATCCGTCCCTTGTCCAAGCCGAAGGCGTTCTCGATCACTGTTATTCGCTGTTGTCTTATGAGAGTCTGTATGGCTTCGTCCAAGTTCCCAGCCTTGAGCTTCTGTTTAAGGCGTTCTAACATCTCTGCCGTAGTTCTTGAAACTCTTACAGTTGTGACTTCTCCCAATTGATCACCTATATGGATATACCATCAGATACGTATGTGGGTATATTCAAACCTTCTCCCCCAATCACGCGCCTGAGCCAAAGAAGAGAAGGAAAGAAAAACCAGCATAGAAAAAGAGGAGAATTGTTTTCTTAGCGATGACCCTACTCACATTGCCCTTTCTGGCGTCCTTGATTCTTTACAAAATTACCGAGATCACTCGTCTGAGCGATGTAAGAAGAGATATCCGTAGCTGGACCAAGTTCGATAGAAGTGAGCAAAACTATCGACAGATCAATGTGTTGATCGTTCCGTGGTCCGCTGATAAGAGAACTCATAGCACGTGGTATAAGCCCTTCGCGACGCAAGAGAAGATCGACGAACTTTTTGGTTCAATCTGTCACAGAGCATGACCACTCCAACCACCTTCTCAGATATCAGTATAGCTGAGATGCAACTAGACGCAGCAGGGCGCTAGTGAGATATTTCTTCGAGCAAACTAAGAGCATGTCCGGCATGGAGCCCTAGACCTATGTTGGCTGAATAAGTATCTATAACTTGTGCTGAACACTATCGTGAATGGAGACTAGAGAGAAACCTTAGTGGAGACTTCTCTATCTTTGGCAGATATGCCTCCACTAACTCGTACCTTAGGCCATGCTCATCTAAGAGACGCAGAACAGGCTCAGAGCCCTCCTTGGGGATTAGAAAGCATCCCCTTCCAAGTCGCCTTCCCCCATACTTGTCAACAAGGCCTGCGTAGCTGCGTCCCCCTGCGACCCTTCCGAACAATTGGTAATCAACCTTCTGCTTCTCCCTCTGAGACAAAACCCCCAAACCATAAGACACTATGAGATAAGGTGCGACTCCAGCTGATTTAAGCTTCAGAACAAACGGATGTTGCATATAGAGGATTACCCCATCCTCCAATACAGACTGTAGGAAGACGGGGTTCGCGGCCTCGAGCGTCGAGGGGCAGACGCAGATCGATTGAGCAAAAACGTCGGAGGGTATGCGGCGGGTGACCTCCCACTCGT
>CAZQDW010000127.1:0-5468 GCA_964592315.1 uncultured Candidatus Bathyarchaeia archaeon | reverse complement strand
TAGAGGAAGTAGCCTGTAACCATCGCCGTCCCTCCTACAAGGGTTGCCAAGAACAGCCAGCCGAACTCAGGTTCCAAAACGAAACCGGTTAAGGTTATCAGCAAGACAAGTAAGGCTCCCAGCGAATACCAGAATACCGACGGAATCGCAAAGACTATGTTGGGACTAAGAGGCGGCGGGATACCGACGTAGAGTTCTACAGCACCGCTATAGTAGAGTGAACCAATACTGCTCAACAGAACCCCCGCGACCAAACCAACACTGAATGTAAAGGCTTTCCATAAAAGTTTAGAGCTGAACTTCGGTCTTTTGCGGCCAAGAATGCCGACGATCAAGCCTTCACAAGCCTTTATGACAAGGGTTGCAGGCGCATAGTATGGGTATCCCAACAAGACATCCGCGAGCATGGAGCCCACGCCTCCGGCGAAAGAGCCGATGAACGGGCCGAAAATTAGAGCAGTCGTGTATATCATGGTTTCGCCGATGTTGAAGAAGCCTCTGGTGTGGGGGACATAAACGGAAAAGACCATTGTGGCTATACATACAAGCGACGTAGAGACTGCTGTGAAAGCTAGTCGAATTGCTGTCGAAGGATGGGTTCTTTGAATCATAGAGTGCACCTATTATAGTTGTAACTTTACTATTTCTCTTAAAAGCTTTACTGTGGCTCTACAGCATGACCCTCAGTTCGTCAATAGCCCGCAGAATCCTTCTTCCCCTATGAGTTATCATGAAATACTTCTTTTCGTTCTCAAGTTTGGAAGATATTAATCCACGGTCTTCGAGTTCCTTTAAGTGTTGGTAGATTGCCGATCTCGTCATCGTCTTCCCGAGCAACTTCCATAATTCATAACCATACGCATCTTTCTGATTCAGAATTCGCAATATCTTCTCTTTCGTACTAAACTCGGTTCCAACAATAGCTGTTTTCCGCTTTTTCGAGAGAGCTTGCAGTACATCCGTTGCCTTCAATCCGCTTCCTGTGATTAAACAGACCACTGTCTCATCTTTCTTTATGACCGATTGGCTTCCAAGTTTCTTCAAGGCTGCTATTGCTCCAGAACTCGCCGGCTCAGCGAATATTCCTTCAAGCCTTGCTACTTCCTGCTCTGCCACGAAAATATCCTGGTCCGAGACTGATGTCGCTGTGCCGCCGGATTGCTCTATGGCTTGCATGGCCAACTTCTGTTGTATAGGTTTCCTAACAAGTATACCAATCGCGCGTGTCACAGGTCTTGTGAACCTCTTCCTTCCAGTCTTGAGATACACATCCACTATTGGGGAGCACCCTTCCGCCTGAACCCCCACCATCCTTGGCAGCTTTTCGATTCTGCCCAGTTCATGAAGCTCCCGGAATCCTTTCCATACTGAGTATATTGTTCCGCCACTTCCCATAGAGACGACTATCCAGTCTGGCACCCCGAGCTGTTCGGCAACTTCGAAGGCTATGGTCTTCTGAGCCTCTATCACGAGCGGGTTCAATTCAGGTGTTGCTTGGTACCAGCCGGTTTCCTGAGCTATTCTATCAGCTCTTTCTATCGATTTGTCTACGGTTTCGCCGTACTCCTCAATGACTGCGTCGTAGATTAGCATCTGTGCCAGTTTACCCATGTCCATTATCCTTGGGATTACCACATGGCAGATGACCCCGTACTTTGCACAGTAAGCGGATAAAGAAGCTCCTAGATTGCCACCGGTTGCGCAGACTAGAGCCGTAGAATTCAGGTCTAGTGCGTTGGAAACCAGAAGGGCCGCGCTTCTGTCTCTGAAAGAGTTGGTTGGGTTACGGGTCTCGTCCTTCAAATAAAGATCCTTGAGATCCATTTGTCTAGCTAAACGTTTGGCCTTGTGAAGAGGAGTTCCACCCTCGTGCATGGTTGCCGGATTCTGGACCTCAGGCAAAAGATTTCGATATCTCCAGAAGCTGAACTCGCCGGAAAAAACAACACCTCGAAGCCTTTCATGATCGAATTTGCATTCGAGTAAGGCTCCGCACCTGGGGCATATTTGCTTTGGAAGATTAGACTCAACTACATTTCCGCATTCAGTACATTGCAGGAGGCCCATTGCCAAGTAACTCCATGAGAGTCTAGCCCTTCGACTCTTTTAACCATTAATGTTTTAAATGGATCATTGGGAATAGTTAAGCAATACCGGAGCCATATGAGTTGGATAAACCTACATACTATCTCAGATGCATTAACTGCGGGAGAGAGTACGATCCCGAAGAAGTCATCTACACCTGCCACGATTGTGGTGACTTACTGTCAGTTGAATATCACGACTTCCCATCCAATCTTGGCAAGGCATGGGCGAAGAAGCCCCTTTCACTTTGGCGATATCGAGAGATGCTCCCAATAGAGGATGAAACCAAAATAGTCAGCTTGGGTGAAGGAGGAACGAGCCTGAACAGATGCTCTAGGCTTTCTGATTGGTTAGGCTTAAGAGAAGTCTACGTGAAAAACGAAGGGCAAAATCCAACAGGTTCATTCAAGGATCGAGGTATGACCGTCGGCGTAACTAAGGCTTTAGAGTTGAAGATGAAGAAGGTTGCATGTGCCTCAACAGGCAACACTTCGGCTTCTCTTGCTGCTTACGCCGCAAAGGCAGGTCTCGAATGCATAGTCCTAGTGCCGTCTGGAAAGGTTGCGCTGGGCAAGCTCGTGCAGGCTGTGATTTACAACGCGAAAGTCATACAGATCAAGGCAAACTTCGATGCTGCCTTGAACCTCGTTAGGGACCTCAGTACCTCGCATCATATTTACCTGCTCAACTCCTTGAACCCTTACCGTCTGGAAGGTCAGAAAACGATAGCCTACGAGATTAGGGACCAGCTGGGCTTTCCGCCGGAAAAGGTCGTAGTCCCTGTAGGAAACGCGGGGAACATAAGCGCGATATGGAAAGGTTTCCAAGAACTGCGAAAACTGGGCATGATCGACGATCTTCCAAGCATGATTGGTATCCAAGCCGAGGGAGCTGCCCCAATAGCGGCTTCCTTAAGAAAGGGTTTAGACTTTTTGGAATCTGTAGATAAACCTGAGACTATAGCCACAGCGATAAGGATAGGATCTCCAGTTAACTGGAAGAAGGCTGTGAAAGCGGTGAAAGAGTCGAATGGACTTGTTGAAACAGTTTCAGACGCCGAAATCCTTGAGGCTCAGAGACTTCTAGCTGAATGTGAAGGATTATTCGTCGAGCCGGCGAGCGCTGCTTCAGTTGCTGGTCTACGTAAACTCGTGGATCTGGGAAAGGTCGCGTACGACGAAAAGGTCGTATGTATGGCAACCGGTCATGGTTTAAAGGATCCCGATATAGTCCTGAGTCAGTATCCAAGATTGACGGAGGCAAACGCAGATCTGGAATCAATTGAAAAAGTCTTGAGCATACATCGTGAGGCTCTTGAGATTGCTAGGTAGATCCGGCTTTTCTCTTCAGAATCGCTATGATATCATTTAGTACAGCTGAAACTGTTTCTTTTCCGGCGCCGTAACCGACTACGGTCAACTCCTTAGCCAGATCCGTCTCAAAATGAAGCGCGTTTAATGTTCCGTGAACACATAATGGATGGTTGATGGGCACAAGTTTGGGCGCAACCTCCAAGTTCTTGTCAATGGTGCCGATTAGCTTTATCGCGCAATTTGACCGTTTGGCTAGGCTGACTGCTTCCGTGGTGATTCCGCGGATTCCAGCCAGCTCGACATCCTTAAGCTTTGCGTCCCGATCCATTATGGCGTTTGCCAATATGACAACTTTGCATGCAGCATCTATGCCGTCAACGTCGTAGGTGGGGTCTTTCTCTGTTATGCCTCTTTCTTGCGCCTCTTTCAAGGCTATCTCGAAGCTTGTTTCCTCAAAGTACATCTTAGAGAGGATGAAGTTTGTCGTTCCATTAAGAATTCCAGAGACCTTGATTATCCTATCTCCTTGTAAGCACTCGCTTACTAGGGAGAAAACAGGCATCGCTCCTGCAACTGTGCCCTCGTATCGGAATTCGCAGCCCGTGGCTTCGGCCAGTTTTTCAATGTCTCTAAAGGCTACCACTAACGGACCTTTATTTGCAGTTACAACATCGATTCCCAACGTTAGCGCCGTTTTCATGTGCGTCAACCCGGGTTCTCCATCCTTGATGTTGGTTGGGGTAGCCTCAACCATAATGTCAGCGCCGCTCACTTCAATCATTTCAAGAGATGAGCGCCCCTCTAGGAAGCGTTCAGAATAGTCGGATGTCCCACTTATTTTGGAAAGCCTCTCTAGATCTAATCCTTTCTCATCAAGAAGACAGCCCTCACTATCTGAAACTCCGATGACCTTGAGATCTCTGTCAGCTCGTTTGATGAGTCCTATCTTCTGGTAGACAGTTCTTGCGAGGGTCTGTCCTATGAAGCCGAAGCCAACTATCAATAATTCCATTCTTCACCCCTCAGATAGATGAGACTAGAATCGCGTTTTCCTCCTTCGACATCCTCTTCAGCTCCTTCATAGCTTCATCGACGAGTTCCACTGGAACCTCAAGATTCAGTTTGATACAAGCATCCTTTGATGTTGGAGCTGAAACCTCGAAGTCAACAATCCTTAGACCTTTGATCTTGGTTTCAACTATCCTCTTGAAGTCAAGTTTCCCAATTAGTATCGCGGTGATGTTTGCCCTCTCGATAACCTCTTCAGACTTTACGATGTTGACATCTATGTTTTCCAAGTCTTCTCTGGCTCTCCTGTAGTTTTCGTACGTTGGAAAATCGGCAACCAAACTTACTGGAACGTAGACGCCGGCGGTTTTCTCCCTCTCGTGAATTATCGAGATTATGTTCCCGCCGTTCTTCGCTATCGGCTCTAGGGCCTTCAAGAGCTGTCCGGGTCTATCAACTAGGGCCAGAGTTAGATCAAACTTCAATGGAATACGCCACTTGTTAGAAGGTTCTTTAAATATAAAAGAATTAATCTGTGATGGCTTCTTTGAATGTCTAGTGATCCTTAAAGGTGCCGCCCACATCTGCAGACTGGACAAGCAATGAGTATCTTCTAAGGTAGCCTCGTTCTATTTTACGTGGTTTCGGCTTCCATCTGGCCAACCGTTTAGTCAATTCTTCGTCACTCAGTTCCACATCCAGCTTCCTTTCCGGAATACTGAGGGTGATCATGTCTCCGTTCCCTAAGGCAGCTATTGGTCCGCCTTCTGCAGCCTCAGGTGACACGTGCCCAATGCACGCACCTCTTGTGGCGCCCGAGAATCTTCCGTCGGTTATCAGGACAACGGATTCGCTTAAGCCCATGCCGGTTATGGCTGCAGTTGGGGATAACATTTCTCTCATGCCTGGACCGCCTTTTGGCCCTTCATAACGTATTACAATTACATCACCAGCCGTTATTTGTTTCGCTAATATAGCCTGCATAGCCGCCTCTTCGGAACTGAAGACCTTAGCCTTGCCAGCAAATCGCAACATATTTTCGCTTACCGCTGACTGTTTCAC
>CAZQDW010000126.1:5045-5478 GCA_964592315.1 uncultured Candidatus Bathyarchaeia archaeon | reverse complement strand
CCCCATCTTTAGGACAGCCATCTCTGCCCCCATCTCAATGAGCCTTTTCCCTGCTTCAACGGGTTCCAGGGTTCCCGTAAGCGTTGCTGCCTCATTTGCGCTGGGAAATACGACCCGGCTTGCTCTGAGTAAGGGTTCACATATCTTCCTGATGGTTTCAACGTCTAGGAGTTCAGGCCTAAGGTTCGGATCGAAAGTAACAGTGACGCCTGAATCCTGCGCGATCTCCGCCGCCTTGTAACATGCTGCCCTGCTGCTTTCACTGACGGCCAAGGAGGAGCCCATTACATGCAAGAGCTTCGAGTTGGAGATGTATTCATCCTTCAAATCGTCGGGCGAGAGTTGTCCCGCTGCTGAGTGACGGAGGTGGAATACGAACTTTCTAACACCTGACGAATAGTACATGACGAAGGCTGTACCTGTTGTGTATCCC
>CAZQDW010000126.1:0-5035 GCA_964592315.1 uncultured Candidatus Bathyarchaeia archaeon | reverse complement strand
GTAGTGTATCCCTTCGCAACCCGAATGTGCTTCGTGTCAACCCCGTCTTTTCTGAGACGGTTAAGTAGAAGCTCGCCGAACTCGTCCTCACCAAGCATACCGATGAAGCCTGAGTTGGCTCCGAGGTTCGCGGCCGCATCTATGAAGATGGCCGGGGCACCACTTGGGTAAGGTCCCAGGTAAACTCCAGGGACACTGTGAGGAACATCTCGATCCTTCCTCATTATCTCAACAAGTGTCTCGCCTAGGGCAATTATATCGGGGCACATCACAGGACACCTTGACAACTACTACATCTTACAAAATGAATCTAATAGGTGTTAAGATGTTTAGATCACGTGAACTGTCTCTCTACTGCGCTTTTGCCCGGTGACATCAAGCTTACATAAAGCTTCAGCGAACAGTAGAATTTTGGGGAGGAGGCTATCCTTCTGGACGCCGATCTGGTAAGCGAACCATCAGATTCTGGATTGTTCAATCAGTACAGAAGCGTCATCAGCACGGCCATAGATGAAACTCTGGAGTCAATTCTGGGAACAACCATCAAGGAGGTTATCTATGAGTATGTCCGGCACCAACATGACCTCGATGCGGAAACTTGCGACAAAGATCCGGATGAGTTCATGAAGGCTCTAAGGGAGATGATCGGCGAAAACGCTACAATGATAATCGAGAATATAGTCATAAAGAAGATCTGCTCCAGTTTGAGCCTGAAGGAACCAACCGAAACCCCTCATCTATCCGACTGGATCAAAAGATTGAAAAGCTTGAACTATGAAAGTTCAGCAAGAATCAGAAACAGGGGCTAACCCAGCGAAAAAGCGAACGGAATTGGTCAACAGACTATCCGCAGCCGCCAGTGACAGAAACTTATTCTTTTGGCGCACGTTCTGAATCTGCTGGTTGGATTAGGACTCTGAGTAGTCTAAAGGTTTTCGCATATGACCACCAGCTTCATCGGCACCTCATTTGGATCTGAGTCGAGTTCGGGCTCCCATACCCGAGTTTCAGTATGCTAGACGTGGAGATCCAGCCTACTCTCTTTGTTTTCCTAGACAACATTCGATTTGTCGCGGCAAACTCTTAGTCTACAAACGATCTTAATATGGCTATGTCTTGGCACGCTGAAAAACAGGTTTATATCATGGTTAATGCATGGATTCCAATAGATGGGGTTTGCAGATGAGCAGTAAAGAAGAAGCAAGACTATCTACGACGATCTTCGCTGTTAGGACAACGGCTGGTCAAGAGAGAAACGTGGCTAGTCTAATCGCAAGTAGGGTTGAGGTCAACAATCTGCCAGTGAAGGCGATACTCGTGCCGGAGACTCTTAAGGGTTATGTGTTCCTGGAAGCCACAGGTCCGCACCTTATCGAGCAAGCCATTTCCGGGATAAAGCATGTCAGATCAAGGGTTCCGGGAATCGTCTCCTTCTCTGAGATTGAAAGGTATATTGTGGTGAAATCTGTAATAGAAGATTTAGACCTAGATGATATTGTAGAGGTCGTAGGGGGACCATTCAAGGGAATGAGAGCAAAAATAAGCAGGGTTGACAGGACAAAAGGAGAGATCACGATAGAGCTCCTCGAGGCGACATTTACCTTGCCGATCACCGTTCACGCGGACTATGTAAAGATCGTCGAGAAAGCGAAGAAGGAGGGATAAGATGTCTGAGAGGAAGGTAATTGAAGCGCTAGTGAGCGGCGGACAGGCGACGGCTGGTCCGCCTCTAGGACCCGCGTTAGGTCCATTAGGCGTAAATGTTCTCGCCATTGTGAACAAGATCAACGAGGTTACGAAGGATTACTCCGGCATGAAGGTGCCTGTCAAGATTACAGTTGATCTGGATACCAAGGAATTTGAGGTCAGCGTAGGGGTGCCAACAACCTCAGCGTTAATAGTCAAGGAGGCTGGAATAGGAAAGGGCTCGGGAACCCCCAACACCCAGAAGGTTGGAAACCTCTCCCTTGAACAGATTTTACGTATCGCCCAGATGAAGGTGCCCTCTTTGTTGGCGGGAAACTCGAAGGCGGCGATCAAGGAGATTCTGGGAAGCTGTGTCAGTATGGGGGTGACCGTGGAGCAGAAAGATCCGCGAGAGGTTCAACGGGACATAGATGAAGGGAAGTACGATCAGATCCTTGCTGGAGCCGAGCAATAACCTTTAATAACTGATTACAACTTTCTGATGACTTAATATTTGGGATCAGAATGCCGATAGAGAATAAGAAGATTCAAGAAGCATTAAAAGAATTGAGGTCCAATTCAAGAAAGAGAAACTTCAATCAGTCAGTGGAACTCATAATAAATCTTCGCGATGTCGATGTGAAGGCGCCTGAAGGCAGAATACAGGAAGTAATAGAGCTGCCGCGTCCAATAAGTAAGAACGTCAGCATATGCGTGCTTGCTACAGGAGACATGGCTCTGAGAGCCAGAAAAGCCGGTGCTGACATAGTTCTACAGAGAGAAGACATAGATAATCTTGCCAACGATAAGAAAAAACAGAGAGAGATAGCGAAAAAAGCGGATTTCTTCATTGCTGAGGCTCCCTTGATGCCCCTAGTAGGCAGAGTCCTCGGTCCAATCTTGGGGCCTAGAGGGAAGATGCCAACACCTTTGCCTCCAACGGCGAATATTGAGGATGCAATTGAGAGGCATCGGAAGATGACCGGAGTTAGAATAAGAGGACAGCCAATTATCCAATCTCGAATTGGCACTGAGGATATGACAGATGAAGAGCTAATAGACAATGCTCAGGCTGTGATCAGAAGAGTTGAGGGGAGACTGAAGAGAGGAACCGAAAACATTAGGTCGATCTGCTTGAAAACGACGATGGGTCCTCCGATAAGATTGAATCGATAGTCAGAGGAATCGAGATTGCAGCGCCAAGTATTACTCGAAAGGTCTCGTAAAATTGAAGAGATTAAGGATCTTCTCAAACAATATGAAGTCATGGGCATAGCCGATTTGCATAAGGTCAGGGCGTCCCAGCTCCAGGAGCTCAAGAAGAAACTTGCGAAGGATGCCCATCTTCGGGTTATCAAGAATTCTCTGATGGAGAGGGTGATCCCTGAATATAAGGGCAGTCCGAACATTGAGAAGTTGACGGGTTTCCTCGAAGGATCAAACATATTTCTGTTTGCGAACATCAATCCATTCAAACTAGCGGCGCTCCTTGAGAGGAGCAAGGTGAAGATGGTTGCCAAAGCGGGCGATATAGCCGCACAAGATATACTCGTTCCCGCGGGAAATACCGGGCTACCGCCAGGCCCAATCATAAGCCAGCTGAACGCTGTGGGGATAGCTACGAGGATAGAGTCTGGAAGCGTTTGGATTAATCGTGATACTTTGGTGGCTAAGAAAGGCGAGGTTATATCTGAGAGACTTGCAGCCGTCTTATCGAAGTTGAGGATAAAGCCCGTCGAAGCCGGGCTGTCCTTGAAGGTTGTCTATGACGATGGCCTAGTTCTAACGCAAGATCAGCTACGTTTAGATCTAAAAGAATTCGAGCAAGCAATAGGGGAAGCATACACTTGCGCGTTTAACCTCTCTCTGCACGCAGGCTATCCGACTGCTGAAAATATCTCGATGCTGTTGCAAACAGCTCACAGGGAAGCACACAACTTAGCGCTTAATGCAAGTCTAATCTTCCCGGAGGTAATAGTGGATCTAGTAAGAAAAGCATACACAGAAGCTTTGATCTTAAACTCGAAGTTTCAACTTTAGCGAGTTTCGATATTGGAAAAGTGAGTCTTAGCGAAGGGAAAAAATTTATAATCAATGGGCCCAATAATTTTTCAAATATCTGTCTAGACATGATGAGGTTGATCCGATATGCTCGATCTACGTGACGAAAAGGTTAGAAGAAGTAAAGAGGAAATGCTTAAACACTTGAAGAGTTTCCGGTTGGAACCGCGCTTCTCTGCCGGAGTTTGGTATTTCTTTCCAGGCGGAGGTAGATTCCACGAGGCTTACACGGCAAGGGGGACGATTTACGACACGCTTGCGAAAGTAAGGGCTCTGTACGACAAGGGAGTGATAGATTCCACCTTCGGACTGGAAGCTCACTATCCAATCGAGATAAATCATGACCTGGTCGACGAGTATAAGAGCCTGCAGAAAGAGACGGGAATAAAAGTTGTCGCGATAGCTCCAGCCATTTTCTTCGAGAAAGCCTTTGAGTTCGGCTCTCTTTCGAATCCCGATCCTAAAGTGCGAAGAAAAGCTATCGATCGGACAATTGAAGCACTAAAACTGAACGATGAACTGGGGACCGATTTCGCCATAGTCTGGCCGGGCATAGATGGCTATGAAAACCCCGTAGGAGTAGATTTCTACAGAATGTGGGACAATTTCGAGGGCGGACTTGCTGAAGCCATGGACAAGGTACCGGGCGTTAGGCTAACCATCGAGCCCAAGCCCTATGAACCCAGAGGAAACAACATCTATAGAAACACGGCAAATGGGATTCTGATGGCAAGGAACATTGAGGCTTTGCTGAAAGCCGAGGAGAACAAGAGACTCCTCAAAGAGGGGCATGCTCTCGTAGGTCTAAACCCAGAGGTAGGCCACGTCTTGATGGGGCACGAAGAGCTTGCATACGCCTTGGCCTCTATCCTTCGAGAGGGAAGACTTGCCCACACCCACTGGAACAGTCAACCTTTAGGCAACTACGACCAAGACCTTAACGTTGGCGTTTTGGGCATCGACCAGACCTTTGCTGGCTTACTTGTCTTGAAGATGTATGGCTATCAAGGCCGTCTTGGGATCGACATAAATCCTGAGAGGATGCCCGTGGAGACAGCATTAATCCTAAACATTAATGCTTTGAGGTCTGCTTGCGCTAGGTTGAACGAGCTGGATTTCGATAGACTTGTCGGAGCGATGTATGACCCAGAAAACAACAGAGGAGTCGCAGAAGATGTCATGACACGGGCGCTAGCCCCCTCCGGCGTCTCTCTCATTGGAATTGAATAGCAAGCATGCACGCCAAATCCTCCTAAGCCCTTTTTGCTTTACGTTTTACCCAGTTTCT
>CAZQDW010000125.1:0-5482 GCA_964592315.1 uncultured Candidatus Bathyarchaeia archaeon | reverse complement strand
ATTGTTTGTGAAATGGAACGGCTTCAGGCGGAAATGGAATCTCGCTTTCGCGAAATGAGATTCTACACTGAATTCAAAGATGACCCAATCGATTTGTTGGGAACTGTGTTGAACGAAAGAAGACTGCGAAAGGCCAGGATAGGCATGGAAATGAACTACATATCAGCACTAAATCTTCGGAGATTGCGCAAGAGAACGCCGGATGTAGAATTTCGGAACTGTGAAAATATGTTCGATTCGATGAGAATGATCAAATCCAAAGAAGAAATAGAAATCTTGACAAGGGCCGCTAGAGCTACTGAGAAGTCGATCTATGATGCATTCGACAATACACGGCGCGGCGACACTGAGCTCAACATTGCGAAGCGCATCATCACCAATCTAGTGGAAAGTGGCGCCGATGCTGTCTGCTGTCCAAGTTATTTTCTTGTCATAGGTTCAGGTAGAAGGACGCCAATCGCACATGCAGCCCCAACAGGCAAGAGAATCAGAGAGGGTGAACTGCTTAGAGTAGATGTAGGCGGGATGTTCAGTGGCTATGTTTCTGATATAGCTGCTATGGCTATTGTCGGAAAACCCACGAACAGACAGACTATGATCTATCATAAATTGGTCCAATCTTATGAACGCGTCATTGAAGGGATTCGACCAGGTATTTCCGCCGCTCATCTATATAATCTTTGTAAAGAGGTATTTCGCAAAAATGGTCTTCCACTTTGTGTTCCCCATATTGGTCACAGTCTTGGGTTGAACGTGCATGAAACACCTATGCTTCAGCCTTTCAGCAATGAAACCATTAGGAAAAATATGATCTTGAACATCGAGCCATCAATCGTTCCCGTCGGCACGACTGAGAACTACCACATCGAAGACACAATCCTAGTTACTAAAGATGGAGCCGAGCTATTGACGGATTGTCAGAAAGAACTATTCAGAATCAGTAGCTGAGACGGTATATCCTTGATACTTAGAAACTGAACGTGCATGAAGTAGGTAGAATATTTTCCTCTATGCAAAATCATATATCTTTGAACGCTTCCATGTAGAAGCTGCGTACAGGTCGTGTGATCGAATGATAGAAAAGAGGGCGTTCAATACCGACAAGCTCGTCAGACCTAAAGCTCCTTTTTCACAAGCAATTGTGGCGGGGCAATTCTTGTTCTTGTCCGGTCAGGGACCTCTGGACTCTACCGGTCAACCAGTCAGAGGAGACGTTCGAATCCAAGCTCGAAAGACACTAGAAAACATGAAAACGCTTTTGGAAGAAGCGGGTTCATCTATGAAGGATGTATTGAAAGTCTCCATATTCTTAGTAGACATGGATCACTACGGACCTGTGAACGAAGTCTACTCTCAATTCTTCAGAGAGGAGCCGCCTGCACGCACTTGCGTACAGGTTAGTCGTCTTCCTGGTGATATACTGGTTGAGATGGACGCGATTGTACTCCTCCCGAAGTAATTGATCGCAGTCTCCGTGTCCTTGGTGGTTTCCTCGTTAACTCCAAAAGCCCTACCGCAACCCTATGTTGCCCGATCCAAAACGGAGTACTGTTAATAGAGGTATATGCTTTTAAGAAAACGAGCTACATGTCTGATAATGTGTCCAAGGAAGAGTAGTACTCACGTCAGGTTACTTTTTGTTAAATTAAAACAAAAAGAAAAGGGAGGTTCAACTGTAGTATCCTGCTTCGTCTAAGACCTTGCGCCACTCCGCTTCGGTGTCTTTGAATCCCTGTTCAACCGACTTCTTGCCTACGTACATGTTTTCTATCTCTGTTCCCCATCTCTCATAGAGCTCATTGGCTTCAGGAATCTTTATCCAGTAGTTTACTTTTGCTGCGGCCTTGGCGTTTTTATCAGCCTCGAGGAACCCGATTGCCTGTTTAGTGGGATCTGAACAGGCAGCGACAATTCCCGGGTCTGTGTAGTGGCTCAATCTCCATGGTACCGGAATCTTTCTGTGCCAGTACGCCATAGGCAGCTTGCTGGTTTCCCATATGGTGAACAATGCACCAGCCCTTCTACGTTTCTCTGGGATAGGCTTAGCTAGCGCCCAAGACCAAGCCGCTGTGTGTGGAATGATCGGCCCATCGGGTGGCAAACCAACAGGGACATGGTAGATGTGAGCTTTGCCGCTGGCCTTCGACTCTGGGCCGGCGAACGGTGCAGAATGGGGTGTAGCCAGAAAAGCCAACCCAAGGATACCGCCCATAAAAGCTTCATGACATTCTACCCAAGTCCAACCCTTAAGGCCTGGCGGGCCATAGTCTGCCGTCTTTATCCAGTCTTTAGTTGCTTCAATCATCCATTTTCTATTGGAAATCGTAGGATTCCAGTCTTCGTCAAAGAAGAGCGGTTTCCTATCCATCTCTCTCGCCGCCTCTGTACCTCCGTAGGGATACATGAAATGCAGATAAGCCATCATAAGTACCACAGCGGGGTTTGAAGCGTAGACCGCAGCCCAACCATAATGTTCCGGCGCCATTTTTTCTTTGAATTCTTTGGCAAAAGTTTGCATCTCCTCGATATTCATTGGGGGTTCGAGACCTGCCTTCGCAAGGAGCTCTTCATTGTAGTAGCAGGTTCCCACTTGGCAGTGGAACGGCTGAATATAGTGGCCGCCGTCTGGCATCAGGCCCTTATCCCGCGCGACAGGCATGACATCGTCCATGTCATACCAATCGAGGTTACACGTCTCTGGGTTGTTAAAATATTCATCGAAGTTCTGTGCCGCTCCAGCTTTCCAGAGAGCGGGCATAAGACCTTCGGCCTGTGCATTTATTAGAGTGTAGTAGAAGGTCTTGGTGGTTACCCAGTCCATGAATTCCTTGTCGTTTAGAACTTCTTCCGAATACTCGTCGATAACTACCTTTACCCCGGAGATCTCCTCGAATATAGCTGCCAGCTCCCTGTGGGGTGGTGTCCACGGACAGCTGAGTACAGCACAATGTATTTCCTCACCTTCGCACTGTCTCCAGTCTATACCCGCTTCCTCTGCGTCAGCTATCAACTCATCTTTTGTTGGGAGAGCCCCGGGCGTAGGCTTAGGCGTAGGTGTAGGCGCGGCAGTAACGGTTTTTGTAGTGGTTTGAGTCACCGTCTGAGTTATAGTTCTCTCAACTGGGGGAGCAGCGAAATACCCTGCAGCAGCTCCGATCGCGAGTCCAGCTATACCAGCACCGGCAACGACAGCATAGGTTCGTCTAGACATCTTCTTTTCTTGTTCGCTTTCTTCCTTAGCCATTTCTTATCACTTGGAAGAACCCAAGACTAGCAAAGCTTCCAATATGCTAATAAGCTTTTCCGTACATGACTCTATATGGTTGAATACTCCAGTATATAGATTGAAAGGACGACAACGCTTATATCGACACTATTCTCTTGTTTGAATGTGGTCATATGAAGCTAAGGTTGCCCTATCTCTTGATTGCACCAGCCTTGCTTCTGATGACCTTCTGGACATTCTATCCATTTATCTACCTTTATTACCTAAGCCTTAGCAGATGGAATATAGGTGATCCTGAACCGGTTTTTATTGGTCTAGGAAACTTCGAAAAATTGTTTTTTCATGATCCACGCTTTTTGAACAGTGTGGCGGTAACGGCCGCTTTTACCTTCTTATCAGTTGTTATATCGATGTTCATTGGTTTTGGATTAGCATTAGTATTGAACAAAAGTTTAAGGGGCTTTGGCTTAGCCAGAACCTTGTTTCTTCTTCCTATGTCAATGACGCCCATAGTGACTTCACTTGTATGGAGGCAATTGTGGACTCCTCCATGGAGTTGGATCAATTTCTTCTTGAATCAGCTAACATTTGGCGCGTTCCCTCTAGAGTCAGAGTGGCTGTTTAATCCTGATTTGGCGCTTATCACGGTAGTGATCACGGATGCTTGGCAGTGGACACCCTTCGTCATATTGGCGCTCTTAGCCGGCTTCCAAAGCTTGCCTCGGGAACCGTATGAAGCAGCGTTGGTGGACGGCGCCTCCAAAGTCCAGATCCTTAGATACGTTACATTACCTGCAATGAGCACATTAATACTGATAGTGCTGATCTTTAGGACTGTATGGGCCATAAGGTCTTTCGACATAATATTTGCAATGACGAATGGAGGGCCAGGTACTGTCACGGAAAACCTACCAATCTGGATATTCAAACAAATGATGGAGTTCTACAAGATTGGATATAGTGCCGCCGTTGCTGTAGTAACATTCATCGTCATCCTCGCAATCACCATGATCCTTGTCAAACTTGTAAGGAGAACGTTCCGGGAGGAGGTATAACTGAGAGGAAAAACCAAGAATCGCATAGAAAATGTACTTGCATACCTTATAGTCGTTATCGCACTGATGATGGCGTTAATGCCGATTTATTGGATGGTCTCCACATCGATCAAGTACAGGGAAGATGCGTTAGCGATACCTCCAAAGTTAATATTCACCCCGACTCTCGACAACTATTTCGGAATGGCGAATACTACGAGACTAGGCTATGAAAAGAGCTACGCGGTCTCTCACATTTGGGAAGTTTTCGTGAAGAGCTATGGCAACAGCATTATCATCAGCTTGTCAGCCACAGCATTGGGGCTGTGCCTCGGAGTTCCGGCGTCATATGGCTTGGCTAGATTTAGATTCAAGGGCAGGGAAAACATTGCGTTCTTTATCTTAACATCGTCGATGGTTCCAGCTATTGCGGTTGTTATACCGCTTTTCCACATGTTCAAACAATTCCATTTAGTAGATACGCACCTCTCACTGGTAATAGTGTACGCGATCATGAACTTGGCTCTGATCACTTGGATGATGCGAAGTTTCATACAGGATATACCGATAGAGCTCGAGGAATCCGCCCAAGTGGACGGCTGTACCAGATTTCAAGGATTCATCAAGATTATTCTCCCCCTCATCATTCCGGGCATAGCCGCCACAGCAATCCTCTCATTCATTTGGTGTTGGAACGAGTTTCTATTCGCCTTCGTACTCACATTAGACAAAGCCAAGACGGTCACGGTCACAAGCTACAATTGGATAGGCGAGTACGACATCGACTGGGGTCGACTGACCGCCTCAGGAACCCTTATCACGCTTCCAATAATGATATTCACCCTGATCGTTCAGAAGTATGTCATAAAAGGCTTAACATTCGGAGCCGTCAAAGGATAACCCAAAAATCTTTCATCTTTTTTCCAGATCATACTTTGAAGCCTGAAGATTTCAATAGTGTACTATGTTCCTGTCGATCCCATGAAGCATGTTATTTTGTTTAAAGGGTTTGATGTCCTGATAAATCAATTCTGAGACATGCCAAATCATACAACTTTCTCTTCAAGTTCATTCTAATTCACCAATCACGTATCCTAAAATATCAAACTTTGCGTGAATGGAATGTGCCTAAGATATATGATCGGTTTGGTTATGGAGACTGATCTTGTTCCGGTAAACTTTAAAAGTCGTCGTGCTCTCTACGACTTGACTCATCGAAATT
>CAZQDW010000124.1:0-5487 GCA_964592315.1 uncultured Candidatus Bathyarchaeia archaeon | reverse complement strand
TCTCTCTGGACATCCACGATGATCAAGGCGTCCTTTCTGCCTATCTTGAATCTCACTTCGCACACCTTCGGGCTTCTATTTCAAGATATTTGTCCTAGATTTCCATTTCTTCCTCGACCTGACAGCATTCTTGCGTGTATACCACTTCCCAGGCAGGTTCTACGGCGGAAATGTATGCACGCGACAAACGGTGACTTTTACTCTTTGGATTTGTCACGGAAGACAATTTGCGAAAGTTCTTTTCTTTCCTTATCAGAAACGTTTCTTGGTACTCCTATCAGAAGAACAGATATTAGATACGACCGATTTTGTGATATTGTCGTCACACATATAAAGATTTCAACAGTTGAGCATTGCTGTGGAGGATTTCGAACTCTTTGTGGAATCAGCAGCGATCTATTCTGTGAGCCTTTGGTTTCTGGACTATTAGTCCCAACCGTACACGAAGCGACTATATTGGGGTGCTCAGGCTCTACGTCCATTTGATCTTCTTTCATAGAGGAAAAGATTTATACTGATTTGCTGGAGAATAGACTGATTTCCCTAGCAAAGGAGGCTAATACGCATGTTGAAGTTTCGGACTGAACAGAAAGTCTACGAGATTGGTGGCTTGAAAATCGGCGGAGATGTAGGAGAGAACCCTACCGTCATGATCGGAAGCATGTTCTATAAAGGGGATAGGATAGTCCAGGACGAAAAGACTGGAACGTTCGACCGAGAGAGAGCCGAAGAGATCATCGCCAAAGTGGAAGAGGTCTCCGATAGGACAGGACTTTCCGCCATGCTCGATGTGGTCTGCACCAACGCGCAGGTTGCGGAGAAATACCTCGAGTTCGCGGCTGATGCCACTCGCATGCCTATTCTCATTGATTCAGTGTCTGATGAGGCTGCGCTTAAAGGGATGGATCATGCCAAGACACTCGAAATAGTTGATAGAACGATCCTGAACTCTCTAAATCCTGAGACCAAGGAGCCGGTATACCAGAAGATCAAGGAAGTCGGGGTCGAGAGCGCCATACTCCTTACATACAGTACAAAGGCTATAGTCTCCTCAAGCGAGAGGGTTAAGCTTCTGGATACTTTGATACCCAAAGCAGAGGCAGCCGGGATCAAAAGGTTCCTCGTTGACACAGTTGTGATGGACATCGCTACTCTTGGCTTGGCGTGCAAGGCCATCTACGACGTTAAGGACAAGTTCGGCTATCCAGCGGGCTGCGGTGCCCATAACGCTATAGAGTCCTGGGGAGCCCTCAAGAAGAAGAAAGACAAGCAGCTCACCTTGGTCTGCTCCTCGATTGTGAACGGTCTTCCGATAGCGATCGGAGCCGACTTTGTTCTATACGGACCGATAGGCTCAGCGGAATACATGTTCCCAGCCATCAGCCTCATAGACGCCTCCTACGGACAACTCATGATGGAAGAGGGGAGACGCCCAGGCCCCAACCATCCCAGATTCAGAGTAGCCAAGTTGTAGCCCTCGAGTAGAGAGCCATCAGTCTTAGCAATACTTTGAAACGTTTCTCCCTCTACCTTTGAAGCTCCAATTTATGGTCTCACAGAGATGCTTTATCAAGTGTTAATCGAGGCTTCAGAGCTCAGACAAGAATATGGTTTGTCCTCTTTCGACTTGTGCACGGTGCGACGGAGGTGCCGATAGGCCGAAAGATCATTTCCAGAGATCGAACGCGTGATCATGTCACGGAGCTGGTCAGATTAGATCATTAAGGGCTTCAATTGGATATCGGAATTGTTTACGTCTCTGAATATATACCAGTTCTGCATACTAGTCAGTCGGTGAAGATGGACAATGCATCAAAAAAGTAAGAAGATAACATCTACGGCCGTCATCAGCCTGTTCGTCTTCTCGTTGTTCTTTGTCACAGTGGCATTGGCGCTCGCCGACCCCGCATTAGCGTTGAACCCGACTCGTGGTGCTCCAGGAACGATTGTGGCCATCACTGGAAGTGGCTTTGCTTCTGGCACATACAGAGTTTACTTCGACAAAGATGATGATGAAAGATATGATTTGGGTGAGCCGTATAAATCTGTGACCGTGGGTGCACCAGGCACTTTCGCAACAACTCTAACGGTGCCTTCGGTACCATCGGGCACATACGATGTTAGGGCTGATGTTTATCCATATGCTCCTCCCGCGATAGCCTCCGCACCATTCACTGTTAAGACAATCCTGGATGAACTCTTAGACATCGAATCTGAAATCTCAGCTATAGAGGCCAAGCTAGACGATGTGACGAGATGGGTTAGTGACTTTGACCTAGCCTCGGCTGTTTCAACAATCACGTCAGTCATTGATTCAGCCAAATCCGCAATCTTAACAGCTATATCCGATAGTCAGGGTGCTATCACGGCTAAGATAAATTACATAGATGACAAACTGGGACAAGGGTTGAAAGGCGAAACAATAGATGCCTACCTAGAGATACCAAATGACGACCTTAGTTGGCACAAGGTCATAGTGTATGATCCACCGCATCCAAAGAAGATAAGCCTATGGGTAGCGATGGCTTCCGGCTATTACTTGGATGTTGGCGACGAATTTAACCTACGGGTTAACTACTACGGAAACATCTATCAAAAGCAGGCTCTCGAATCGGATGAAGTTTTCCATTTCCATGGACCGCAATACCTGCATAGAGTATGGCTTGCCATTGATCAGCTACCAGTAGCTCCCACTCCATACCCAATCGAAATATGGATATATAGGCCTCAGGCTGGTTCCGGAGATTGGGGTAAAGGGCCTGTTGACGCCTTCAACATCCAACTGATCATAGAAGAAGCATAAAGAGCGATAGAGCGGGCTTTAGCCCGTTCTCCCCTTTGTTTTTTTCTAAGCAAGACCAAGATCAGTGAGCTTGTGGATCTTCTAAGGCTTCCTTCATCTCCGTAATGGTCCACATCACTCTGCTGAGGGCTTTGAGAGACATAAAGTCTAATCCCAAACCCCAAACCCAAACGTTAAAATGTAACTTCTTTAGATACACTATACGAAGGGAATATTTCTGATGAGCCCCCTCATAACAAAATTAAAGGAGGAATGAGAATGAAAACAAAAGTAATCATCACAATAATGACGATACTGCTCCTGTCAAGCATTGCACTGTCAATAACACTTGCTGCACCAGTGTTATTAACAAAGGGTAAACACCAATTACAATGGAGAGGTGATTATGTAGCCGATCACGCGCTCTTCGATACGACTGGAGGAGACCATGGTGCAAAGGCTAAGTGTCTCGACAGGATATTCGAATTCTACCTAGTCGCAAGAGCTGTTGGCGGTCCCGCGACTATTAGGATCACTTTTGCCGACGGCGACTGGATTGAGTTCCCCCTAAAAGCAGCTGACGATAGCATCAGCTTCACACAAGCAGCGGGAGGAACACTGGGCGTAGATGATGAACTCAACGTCGAAGTAGTAAGCGGCAATGCAGTTGGCTGGATCAGTATACGAGCCCAAAAAGGCGCAAAAGCAGATCCCAAACCACCGTACTCCGGCAGTTTCTGCATTACATGGTAAAGACGGTAACCGACATAACTGACGGCCGAGTACCCTACCAAAAATATCCGGATTCTTTTTTTTGGACAAAAAGAATCCTGGTATACACATAATGGAATGAAGAATAACTCTCACACACAAAAGACAACAAAGAACAACAAAGAACAAGACAAAACGAAAACTATGTTATTCTTCTTCTCTCTTTTATTTGCTTGTTTTGTCTGTCAAACTCAAATGTGCACGAGTAAATTTACCCTAACCACTAACAGCGATCTCCCTATTGCTTAATCCCTCGTCAATTAGGGATTTAATTTGGCTTGTTTCGTCTCCAGAATACCTTTTTCCAGCCATTTTCTTTCACATATGATCTCATAAAGGCTCAAGATAAATCTTATCTCAGTCTCAAAACGCAGGTATGTGTTACGTGTTACCTATTAATTAATACTTATACTATAGTATACCAGTAGGTTTACTCGTATACGCTTTTAGATTAGTTTGAGACCATTTTGAGATGGTTTCGAGACTTTCTTGCGCGTGGAATCAAAGATATTTTCTGCCCGCTAGAAAATTGAAAGGGAGGTTTGGGTTTGGCGTAAAATTTAATAATCCACAATGAGGGATTCTTCTCGACTGAACTCCATGCGTGCGGCCGTGGTCTAGCCTGGTTTAGGACTCAGTCGCAACTGATGGGGTAAGCCTTCCAAGCCTGCGATCCCGGGTTCAAATCCCGGCGGCCGCACCAAAAATTCGAATTCTTGATTCCTATGTCCTGAGAGCTCATGTGAATGTTCAAATCCTCTGCGGGGCGCCAAAAATATTTCCGTTTTAGAGGTGTTAGTGGAATTTGGTCATAGAACTTGTTTTATCATATCGTAGTTTCGGCTCTTTCCGAATTTTGGAGTTATCCCCATCTCTTTCAGCTTTTGGAGATCTTTCTCTGACACATAAATCATATTACCACGTTGTTCCCTAGCTTTTACTAAGCCTTCTGGAATGTTAAAGGAACTTATCCATGCTCCTATCCCATCTAGATGAAATCCAAGATGCTCGTAAATCCGAAGCAGTTCTTGAAGTCTAGGGTCTCCCTCAAAAACTCCGTACGGAACTGTCGCCATAATTTCATTAATCCTTTTTCCTTTAGCTCTCATCTCAAGTTTCTTAACTAATGCTTTCGCTACACCTTTCTGCCTGTATTCAGGAAGAACAACAATTTCATTGATGTCAATCAGATCTTCACTTTCTCTAATTTTTACCAAACCGACTGGAATCTCGTTTTCATATGCTACCAAACAAATTTCATTAGATTGAGGTAGTTCTGTGAATAAGGGATACTTAAACAACCAATCTCTGCATAGACTATGATAGTAACCAACAATGTAGACCACTAAATATGCTTGCCGATCATCGTTGGTGTACTCTCGTATTGTTATCAAACACCTGTCCTCTCACATTACATTAAATCACAACTATCCAAAATCTTTTACCATCTGAAGATTTAAATGCGGTAGGCTTTTAAGCGTAATTGAGTAGATGCATCTTGGCTCAGACCCATAGGATCAGATTTACGAGACATGCTCGTGAAAAGTTTGATCTTGTAAAGCACTATGGCTTTGAAGTTAATCAAGACAAGGTTCTAGAGACAGTTCGCAGTCCGGCCCGCTTAGACCGGAAGAATACTCAGTATTTTGCCACTAGGGCTATGGATGCCAAGTATGCTTTGAGGGTGGTTTACGAGAAAAGAAAAGACTTTATACTTGTCATCACCTTCTATCCAGTGAGGCGGGAGCGGTATGGCGTACAAGATCAGGTATGATGCAGAAGCAGATGTTCTCACGGTCACAGTTGCTGAGGAGGGCAAGCTCTCATTTGCTGAAGAAATAGGTGACATAATAGTTCACTTTGACGAGAATGGGAAACCGCTCTTCATGGAAATACTCAAAGCAAGTAAGATAATACCATTAATGGTTCAAGGC
>CAZQDW010000123.1:0-5522 GCA_964592315.1 uncultured Candidatus Bathyarchaeia archaeon | reverse complement strand
GGAGCAAGCGAAGTCCAGGGAATACCTGGATAGACTGAAATACCTGCAAGCGGACTTTGAGAACTACAGGAAACGCGTGGAGAGAGAATTTCAAGAGGTGACTCAACGAAGCAACGAAAAGTTAATCGTGAACCTTCTCAATGTTATAGACGATCTTGAGAGAGCCATTGAGACAGGTAGAACGACAGTGAATGCGAATGCGCTCTTGGAAGGAGTTGAGATGACCCGCAAAAAGTTATACACGATTTTGGAACAGGAAGGATTTGTGAAAATTGAGGCCTACGGAAAGCCTTTTGACCCAAACGTTCATGAGATTCTGGCTAAGGTGCCCACAAAGAATTATGATGAAGGAATAGTTATTGAAGAAGTTAGAAAAGGTTTCATGTTCAAGGGCAAAGTTATTAGACCGAGTATTGTGAAGATTGCCTGTAAATATGAAGGGGGCGAATAGAAATGAGTGAGACCAAGAAGAGAGAAAGGATTCTGGGGATAGACCTGGGAACTACGAATTCTGCGGCTGCCATCCTGGAAGCTGGGAGGCCTGTCACAATTCCCAGTGCTGAGGGACCTACCATAGCAGGGAAAATGTTCCCCTCTGTGGTTGCTTTTACAAAGGATGGCCAGCTCCTCGTCGGAGAACCAGCGATGAGACAGGCGGTTGTGAATCCCGAGGGAACGATATTCGAAATTAAGAGGAAGATGGGGACAGATTACAAGGTAAACATATACGGTAAGGAGTATACTCCTCAGCAGATTTCGGCATTCATTCTTCAGAAGATTAAACGGGATGCCGAGACTTTCCTCGGAGAAAAAATTAGTAAGTGTGTGATAACGGTTCCGGCTCATTTTAACGATAATCAGAGGCAGGCCACAAAGGACGCAGGTGAGATCGCAGGCTTCGAGATCGCAAGGATCATAAACGAACCGACAGCCGCGTCCCTGGCGTACGGCCTCGATAAGCTCGGGAAAGAAATGAAGATTATGGTTTTCAGCTTCGGAGGAGGAACAAACGACACCACCATAATGGACTTCGGCGGCGGAGTCTTCGAGGTGCTGGCCACGAGCGGTGACACACAACTCGGAGGAACTGACCTAGACAATGAGGTTGTCCAACACCTCCTCAAAGAGTTTCGTGACCAGACAGGCATCGACCTCAGCGGCGACAAGATGGCTATGCGAAGATTAAAGGAAGCTGCTGAGAAGGCGAAGATAGAGCTTTCCACGCTAACGACCACGGAGATCGATCTTCCCTTTGTCGCCTCGGACAAAAGTGGACCGAAACATCTGCATAGCACGCTGAACAGAGCGAAGCTCGAACAACTGACTCTGCCAATAGTTGAAAAGATTAGAGATCCGATAATGCGAACTCTGTCAGATTCGAAGCTTGAGCCGAAGGACATAGATAGGATTGTCCTCATCGGCGGCCAAACAAGGATGCCCCTTGTGAGGAAGTCCGTAGAGGACATTATGGGTAAACCTGCGGAACGAGGCGTTGACCCCATGGAATGCGTTGCTGTCGGTGCAGCAATTCAAGGAGGCGTATTGGCGGGAGAGGTGAGGGATCTTCTACTCCTAGACGTGACGCCTCTGTCCTTAGGCGTAGAGACCTTAGGAGGAATATTCACCAAGATAATCGAGAGAAACACAACTATCCCAACGAAGAGAAATCAGATTTTCTCAACTGCGGCTGACTTCCAAACAGCAGTGACCATCAATGTTCTACAAGGTGAGAGGGGCATGGCTGCCGACAACCTCTCTCTAGGTATGTTCAACTTGATGGGTATTCCTCCGGCGCCTAGAGGTGTCCCCCAGATCGAGGTTACTTTTGACATTAACGCTGAGGGAATATTGAATGTTTCTGCAAAGGATCTGGCTACGGGAAAAGAGCAGAAGATTACGATCACCGCTTCGACGAAGCTGCCTTCGGAGCAGAAGGAACGCATGATTCACGAGGCTGAACAATTTGCAGAACAGGACAGAAAACGTAGAGAGGAAGCTGAGATTCGGAACACTGCTGATTCCTTAATATATACCGCTGAGAAGACTAAGAGCGACTTGGGAGACAAGATTGGCAAAGAGCAGATAGAAAGAATCGATAAGGTTGTTGCTGAGTTGAGGAATGCTCTAGCCGGTAAGGATGTAGACAAGATTAAGGCCAAGAACGAGGAATTAGCAAAGACCCTGCAGGAGATTGGAGCCGCCGTCTATCAGCAGGCCGCCCAGAGACAAGCAGCAGAAGGTAAGAAGGAAGAAGAAAAAGGCCCAAAGGAGAAGGTTGTCGACGCGGATTACGAGGAAGTGAAAGAGAAAAAGCCAGATAGGTCTTGACGGCTGATTATGAATGACTGAAAAAAGAGACTACTATGATGTCTTAGGTGTCTCTCGAAATGCATCAAAAGAGGACATCAAGAAAGCATACCGAGAACTGGCTCTAAAGTATCACCCTGACAGAAATAAATCTCCTGAAGCTGAGGACAAGTTCAAAGAAATATCAGAAGCCTATGCCGTTCTTTCTGATGACGAGAAACGTTCGCAGTATGACCAATATGGCCACGCTGGAATAGACCAGAGATATACATGGGACGACATATTCCGAGGAGCGGATTTTGGCAGCATCTTCAGAGATCTGGGATCAGGATTTGGTTTTGAAGACATATTTGACATGTTCTTTGGAGGTCGAGAACGGAGGAGGTACGGTCCCCAAAAAGGCTCAGACCTAAGATACGACGTGGAAGTAAGCCTCCAGGAAGCTGCATTCGGTACAAACAAGGAGATAGAGATTCCCAGCTCTGAAACGTGCAAAGTATGTCATGGTAGCGGGGTCAGCCCATCATTCGTAAACAAGAAATGCTCAAATTGTAACGGAATGGGCGAGATAAGACAGACAAGAAAGATGGGGTTCATGTTTTACACGGAGACCAGAACGTGTCCCGTGTGCCGTGGAAGAGGAATACCGCCTGAAAGCTTATGTAAAAACTGCGGAGGAACAGGATACACGCAAGGCAGAAAGAGGATTAAACTCAGAATTCCGACCGGAGTTGACTCTGGTTACATGCTGAGATTAAACGGTGAAGGTGAACCCGGAAGTAGAGGCGGTCCAAAAGGAGACTTATACGTCGTCGTTCAAGTTGAGCCGCATGCCATCTTCAAGAGAGATGGAGACGATATCGCATGTGATGCCTACATAAGCCTGCCTCAAGCAGCCCTAGGCACAGAGATTGATGTGCCAACCCTTGATGGCAAAGCAAAGCTAAGGATTCCTGAAGGCACACAAACGGGTACAATGTTTAGGTTGAAAAACAAGGGTATACCGCATCTTCAGGGATGGGGTCGTGGAGATCAGTTTGTTAGAGTCAATGTTCAGACACCAACTAACCTGACTAAACGGCAGAAAGAACTCTTGACAGAACTAGCTAAAGATATGAACGGGAAAGTTACGTTCAGGTAGAAGGTTTCGCATTGAGGCAAGCGGTCAATTTAGCGCTGAGAGATTTCGAAAAACCGCTCTAGACTCCATACCTATGGTGAGAGCATCAGAAGATTGTGTTAGGAACCGCCGATAAACCTAGAGGTACAGTTCAACATATCAGAAAAAATATTGACATTCTTGAACAAAGCCAGAAAACCAAGGCCGAGAAGGGAAGAAGTGGGAATCTGACTAGAGTAATCAACTCAACATGAAACATTACTGCTAGGACGAAAAGACTACCTTCGGATCACATGCGTCCCCTGAAGGCCCTCCTTTCCTCCCATTTCAGAAACTTATTCAAAGCAGACTTCAACCAACTTATAGGCCTCTTTAAGCCTCCCCGCAACCGTAACTCGTCACTTGCTTCGCCAAGTGTCGCCTTTTCAACAGTTATGAGATCATTGTGTTTTTTGATGTTTTAATGCCTAAGAAGCGTTGAACGTCAATTATCGTTACTTTCCAGTGGAGGATAGTACGCAAGCATATCTTTATCAGTCTGGTAAACTAATATGCAATTAACATATAGATAGTATAGAATATGAGCGATATTTCACGACTCAACGATGAAAAGCATTCACTTGGAAGGCTTGTTCTGCCCTCACTAGTCATTTCTAACTTCGTGACAATGCCTCCAGGGATTCTAGCAGAACTCCTTCTAATAGACATTGCCCTCACATTCGGATGTCCCGTAGGCATTATGGGACAGGTCATAACTCTTTCCTCAAGTCTTGCAGTCATCTCGGCTCTTTTAGTGGGAGCTCTGAGCGTTCGGTTCAAACCTAAATCGTTACTAACGTTGGGACTTCTGTTCTTCAGCATCTCAGCTCTAGGTTGTTTCCTTGCTCCGAACTTCAACACAATGCTCTTAGCTTATTCAATATCAGGCCTAGGGATGGCCATGGTCTCACCAATGTCATTCACACTAGTTGCAGATTACTTCCCTCTCGAAAAGCGACCAAGCGCAATTGGATGGATCTCTGCTGGCGCAGCTTTATCATACTTTATTGGAGCGCCAGTCATCGGCTTCATTGCAGACCTAGGAGGCTGGCGTTTGGCTTTCCTTGGGTTCGTGTTGCCCATCTCTCTCCTAGGTCTCTTGTTGGCTGTCAAAGGTCTGCCATACACATCGAGTCACCAATCAGCAACATGGAACTCTCTTGAGGGTTTCAAGAATGTCTTCTCAAACACATCTGCTGTCGCTTGTTTGGTTGGTTCTGCTCTTGCCTCGGGCGCCTTTCAAGCTGTCCTGATCTACAGCTCATCGTTTTACAGGCAACGATTTCTGGTATCTACAGTTTTGGCGTCCATTTTCATCATAGCTTCAGCCTTATGTTATACTCTAGGTAGCTTGGCTAGTGGTCGATTCGTCAAAAGGTTTGGGATGAAACCCTTAACGGTCTTAACTGCCTTCTTCGCTGGCATTTTCATAATCTCCTACGCTAACTTGCCCATTCTATGGTTGTCTGTGGCTGTGAAATGCCTTGGAAGTTTGTTCACAAGTATGATGTTTACGGCATCTACTAGCTTGACTCTTGAGCAAGTTCCAGAGTTCCGTGGCACAATGATGTCGATTAGCTCGGCAACCGCTTCTATCGGTTCAGCTCTCGGAGCAGCAGTTGGGGGATGGGTTCTTCTGCTGTACGATTATGAGGCTGTAGGTATATCTCTTGGAGCTATGATGGTCGCAGCAGCTATCATCTTTTACCTTTTAGTGGAAGATCCGACTAGAACTTAGTTACAACAAAAAAAGAGGAGAGTTTTGCGCGACTTGCTCAAAGCTTTTCTGCCGAGGTCCGACTGGGGCGGTCGTTTCAATCTTGGAGATGAGGAATAAAAGAGTGGAAAAAGCATTAATTCAAGAACCTTTTTCCTGAATTAGTCAAAAAAACTGAAAATAGCCGATAGGGAGTTGCTATCGAAGTGTCTACTAAGATGACTTCTAGGGAGAGGATGCTTACAGCCTTCAGGAACCAACAGCCAGATAGGGTTCCGGTCTCACCCGATATGTCGAATATGATACCGGCAAAACTTACCGGTAAACCATTCTGGGACA
>CAZQDW010000122.1:0-5534 GCA_964592315.1 uncultured Candidatus Bathyarchaeia archaeon | reverse complement strand
GTTTCTCAGCTCTACCCTTCAAGATGACTGCATCGTAGCCTGCCTTCCTGAGGTTCACTGCTGCACGCGAACCTAAGTTTCCGTCTCCGTAGCCTCCTGTCAAAGGACTCTTTGCAGCAACAACCGTTTTTCCACTACTGGGAAGAGCCAAACCCGTGAGAGGACCTACCGCAGTGATGAAAATATTGCTTGGAGATAGTGGGTCTACTCCGTGCTCTAGCTCATCCCAAAGGGTTTTGACTGCGAAACCTCTTCCGCCCATGAACTTCTTAGCAAGGTCGAGAGAGTAATTGTCAACTATCGTCTTTTCTTTTGTCAAATCAACCCTAAGGAAACGCCCATTCCATCCAAACACGAGTTGCACCCTCTACAAAATATCATCAGATACAAGAGAAAAGATTTTCCACTAAATCCATGTTTATCCGCCTGCGAAAGGGAGAAGAAGGTAGACAGCGTCTCCATCCACAAGTCTTGTTTCCATACCTTCAAGAAAGCGACTACTCCTACCATTAACGAGAATGGCGATATCATACTCTACTCTGAAGCCCCCCAAGTAGCCTTCTTCGCTCCCGCTCTTAGATTCCAGCATGGAGAGAAGTGTAGAGAGATCTGATCCATTAGGCAGGTCAACTAGGAGTTCTTTGCCCAAGATTTCGGTGAGTTCGCCGAAGGCTATAACTCTGACCTGCATACTACCATGGAATATCGTAGGGAGGGGAATAAAGATTTTGAGAAATGAAACAATGAGAGACTATTTGATGCTTGTAGTGATTCCATTAATTTTTAAGGAGATGATTATAATTAGATAAGAATGGTGGTGGAGTATATATGATGCAGCCTGGGGAGAAGGAGATTGCTCCTAAGGTTTCAGAGGAGGTTAGTATAGGTCAGACTATCACGGTAAGAGCATTTATGGGTAGAGCAGGAAATGTCGTTGGGCGCCTCACAGATGGTCGGATTGTACTCTTCAATAAGGAGAGTCCATATCTGGCTCAGATAGAGCCAGGCACACTGATAGACGCGAAGGTCGTTTATGTTGCCAAGAATTACATCATCGTCGATCCCATTGCTACCCCAGAGGGAGGTATTGAAAGCCTGAAGAAGAGCCTTAGAGCGTTGATAGGGATAGAGGACTGGGAGATGGCTGTATTAGCTAAGTCTCTACTCTACATCATAGAGAAGCTTGAGAAAGAATAAAGAACACATCCTACCCTTTCTTGGTAACACGATCTGTCTCCTTGTTCTTTGTCTGGTCGTCTTTAAATATTCCTTGTGGTTAACCCTTAGGACTGTAATGGCGAAGTCGCTGAGGTATCCGAAGATCTTCTTCATAGTATGCTTAGGAGGATTCGTCACCGTCTTCGGCTTTGGTGTTGTTCAACCATTCCTACCTCTCTACGCTAGAGATCTGGGTGCCTCAGAGACTGTTGTAGGGCTAGTGATATCAAGCTATTTCATAACCCGTCTCTTCATAGAGCTACCCTCAGGAGTCATCTCAGACAGAATTGGGAGGCGCATACCCTTGTTGACTGGGATGGCCCTCTCCTTTTTAGGTGCAGTTCTATGCGGTTCGGCATATGGTCCTTCCTTTCTGATTCTTGGAAGAGCAGTCTGGGGGATCGGCACAGCCTTGTTTTTCAGCGCCTCCACCGCCTTCGTCTTCGATCTCTTCGAGGCTAAGTTCCGAAGCAAAGCCATGGGCACCTTCCAGAGCATAGAGTTCGTCGGTAGCGTTATTGGCGCCCCTTTGGGAGGATTGATTGCCGCTTACCTCGGTATGAGAACACCCTTTATCATGGTTGCAACCTTGGCTATTGTTGGTTTCATACTCCTAATTGCTTCAAGAGAGTTCAAAGAGACCGCGAAGAGGACTGTGAAGTCTTCCCCTTCAAGTAATGCGATGAGCCTTAACAGCGTTGTCGAGTTGTTCAAGATCAGAGGTCTCATAGTTGTGAGCTCGGGCGCCTTTGCAAGGAGCTTCGTCATGCAGGGAACCTTGGCGACTCTCTTTCCACTCTATGTGAGCAGTCTAGGTATGGATGTATCTATCACAGGCATCATCATGGGCGTTCGGTCTATCGGCATGATCATAGGCACCTACGCCACAAGCAAATTCATAGATCGACTGGGCGTTGGAAGAGTTCTATTCGTTAGTTTCCTGTCAGAGTCTATCACACTAGTTCTCTATGCCCTTGTGGGAACCTTTGAACCCTTTCTGCTGATCGCACTTTCCGATGGTATGATATCGGGCATAGAGATGAACTCGCTGATGACAGGTGTATCGGTAGTAGTGCCTACACCTCTTAGGGGGACAGGCGTCGGCATTTACAGAACCCTTATGGATACTGGCGGCATCATCGGACCAATCGTCCTGACAGCTCTGCTCACAGTGGTTGGCTACCCCAACATAAGACTCTGCTTCTATATCAGCGCCGCCCTCGTAGGAACCACTGCATTAGCTATGCTGACGCTACGAAGAATAGACGTTGAGGATGAAGTCAAGAAAGATAATTGATGTAGGTAGGACTCAACAACCCTCTCACTACAATTACATCTTTCGCCCCGTGAGTAGTATCTAACAAGTCTTCTAACTGTAGTCTTCCTAAACAATGGAATCTGAAATCAGGTCAGGTTATTTCACATCGCTTCATAGAGACAATATTTATTCAGAGAATGGGTACGCTTTATTTCCATCAGTTTAGGTTCACTTAGGGCTGTCGGTCTTCCCCTTTCGTAGTAAACTCTAGGCGTCAAGGGGTTGAGGTTAATGCAGAAGAGATAGGTCATTATGCCTGCCTTCTGAGCGATTTTTCTTACAGTGTTCTCTCCTTGTCTTCCCACGAGCTCAACTACGTGCCCAACCTCTGCATCAGTCTCGTCGAGGTCTACGATGTGATGGTTCACGGAGACTGTGCCTAGGACTGGCTTGAACAAGTCCCCGATACGAACCATACCTTTGTTCGTCAATCCTCGAGGGTAGCCGTCAAAGTAGCCTGCATGCACTGTTCCAACCTTCATCCGTTTTGGGGCGACGAAACGCCGACTGTAGGTAAGCGACTCCCCTGAATCGATCCACTTGATGTGCTCAATCCTCGCCTTGAAGGCTATCGCCTGCCTCAACTTAAGACCTAATTCCTCTTCTTCGGGATAGATACCGTATAGTATGAGACCTGGTCTGACTGCATCAAGGTATGCTTCAGGAAAGTGCAAAACGGCGTCACTGCTTGCCATGCTTCTTGTTCTTGGGTCGATACCACGACGCCTCAGCTCAGCATCCAAAGTCATCATTCGCTCTAGTTGAGCTTTGTCGAAGGCTCTATCCTCGGTGAAGGTGGAGTAGATACCTTCGATCTCTATCCATGGAAGGGATGAAACATAGTTGACAAGGTCGGGGGCTTCATCATGCTTCACGCCGACACGCCCCAAACCCGTATCTACCTTGATGAAGACTTCCACCTTTTTCTTCTGCCTCTGAGCTGCATCGTTGAGGCTCTCAGCCGTGGCTCTGCTGAAGACTGTTTGCATTATGTCTCGCTCAACCACTGTATCGTATTGGGCCTCTGTGAACAGAGGATCCATATTGATTATGCCGCAGGTGAGGCCTGTATCCCTGATCTGGAGCGCCTCTGAGAGCTTCGCGACGAGGACTCTTTTGACGCCTCTTCTCATGAGGTGTGCGACTATTGGGACGAGGCCGTGACCGTAGGCGTTTGCTTTGACGCAGGGCAGGACTTCGGCGTCACGTACATGTCTTCTGATCTCTTCGAGGTTGAAGCTCACGGCGTCGAGGTCTATCTCAAGCCATGAGGGGTATCCTTCTATTCTCTCCTCCATCTCCTTGGGTGGTGGCTGGGTTGTGAAGAACGATTCTGCCATACGTAACCCGTTAGATAGTTGTGCCTACATTATTAAAAGAAGCTGGAAGACCTGAGGGGATATGGAGCCCCGGGCGGGATTCGGACCCGCGATCAACAGCTTACAAGGCTGCCGCTCTGGCCGCTGAGCTACCGGGGCAACCATCCTATATGATGTTGAGGAGGGTTATATTTCTATAGATGTCTTCTACGGGTCTCGGTGTTGTTGCTGGGGTTGGCGTTGTTTGTAAGGGCTGTTGTTATGTTTGTTTTTTGTGCATTGATGCTGAACATAGCTTGAAGGGTGATCGGCTGGAGGGGTTGAGGAGATGGGATATGGGGCTTGTGTCTTGTCGTCTTAGGGTGGATGTTCCTTGAGGAAGGTTGTGAGCTCTGGGATTACAGTTGCGTTTGTTCTGTTGAATGCTGTGTTCGTTGTGTCTGTCGGGATGAATTGTCTGATTTGATGGTTGTTTAGAAGTCTGTTGATGGCTCGGTAGCCTTCAGGAGACAGTGCGGCGTGTATGATGCTGAAGTCTATGTTTGCCGAGTTCTCGACATTTGTTAAGAACTTCTCGATGCCTGCGCCTGTGGTGACATCGTCGATTGCTAAGATGTTCCTGCCCTTGGCGTCGAATTTTCCGGTGTACAAGACTTCTGTGCTGGTCAGTCTCTCTTTTTCTAGGCTTACCCATTCTAGTCCGCGTAGTCTCCCGAGTCTGTCTGCCAAGTGTTTTGCCTTTTCGTCCCTTGCCACTATGACTGTGTCTTTATCCACATCGCTGAAGTGTCTAGCTAGGGCTTCTACGCCTGACAGAGACACTATGTCGAGACCGTATCTTTGGAAGACGCCTTCTTCTACGTGGAAATGGGGGCTGAAGGTGACGATTCTGCTGGCTCCCTTACCCTTCATGGTCTTTATCAGCTCCTTGTAGCCGATGTCTTTTCCCTTGTCTCTTGATCGAACCTTCTCCGAGGGGTCTGTTTTAGGGTTGTGGTCTTGGCGCGAGGTCATATACCAAGGAAGCACAACATCAACACTTTCAGCTTTATAGAGCTCTTCATCGGTAAGGTTGCCCACTATTCTGGAAACACTCTCTAGGAAATGTGAGACTTTTTCAGGAGTTGTTGGATAGCTCAGCCTCCCTACAACGGCACCATGCTTTCCTTCTAACTCTTCGTAATCAGCCAAAATTCTAGGTGCAACTTCGCCATCCTCATAACGATACAGATCAAAACCAACATTCTTCACTCCGAGTCTATCAGCAAGCTTCTTTGCAAAAGGGTCACTGCCAACTACAAAATTCAACATTTCGCTCTGAGCTGGAATTAGTCGGTTGTTATTTAAGTCTTTAATTCTCGAACTGAAGCCTACAAGTTTCAAGGGCAAATCCCATACAGTGGGGAATTGAAAGCTTTATCGCGATAGTTTTATCCTTGCTTCACCTTGATTGTTCTACAGGTGAATCTGAATGCTTGATGTTCAGACTATCTCGATCGTGATAGCAGCTATCTCAGTAGCCGTAGCAGCGATAAACTCCATACAGTTAGGTAGAGAGGCGCAGAAGACAAGAGAAAGGGAACTTGAAACGAGGCAGACACAGCTCTTCATGGACCTCTACGCCATTATGAGAAACAAGGAATTCGTCAAGGACACGAGGGAGCTGACCTACTGGAAGT
>CAZQDW010000121.1:0-5603 GCA_964592315.1 uncultured Candidatus Bathyarchaeia archaeon | reverse complement strand
GGCTTTTGAGTAAAGCATCAGTGTACGGATGTTTGAGATGCTTGTTGTGACTCTCGTAAGCCTGTCCGCCTCGTTTACTGAGAAAGGAATCCCAGACTCCTCCTCCGATGTCGTAAATATGACTGTTCCGATCTCTTCTAGTCGATCTACGCAGTATTCAGGTATCTCAAGCCTAAACGGTGTTGTCAATCCAGTTCTTATGTAGGATGAGTAGAAATTCGTGATCTTGTCAGCCTTGCTTTCTGGAGTACCAAACTCCTCGGCCTTGTCTTTGTATTTTTTAACAACCTCACCTTTCATCGGTTCAAGATCAGGCATCGAGTATTCGCCAAGACGTAGTATCAGATCGAAGAGTGCTGTGTCTCTCAGCTTGGGCGCACCAAACTTTTTGCAGATATGGTTTATTCTGGTTCTCTTCACGAAGCCTGCGATGGGTATGTCCCTCTCATAGCAAGTATCCAGCAGTCCGATCGCTCTGGTAAGGGTTCGATCAAAGTCCTCACGGTACCCCGTCGAGGAATCTGAAGGTAATAGCCAGAAGTGGATGAGAAGCGTGCCGTCATAAATGACTAGTTTTGGGTCCCATCTTTCTACAGCTTCCTCCGTAATTTTGAGCTGAATGTTCGACGCCAGCAGAGCCTCCCTATCTTGAGCCTTAAACTCATCTGACCATATCTCGGGTTTTCCAGCCTCAAATATGGGTTCGTCTACTATGGTCCATCCCTCGGCTGCCAAGGCTGTAGAGGCATACAAGGGCGCGAAGGCGGACCTTAGATCTACGCCGTTGTTTCCCGCATCTGAAGCCACAACTCTTACGCTTGCAGCCTCCTCATTCCGATTGAGCTTGAGGACTTTGATGCTTTCCTGAACTTTCTTCACGACGTCTCTTCTGCGCTCGTTGTAGTCTCTGAGATGTTCAATGATCCTGTCTGTTCCTTCATCTATCAGCCGCTGGTAAAGATCCGGATGAAGAGTCTCAGGTTCAGGTCCAGCAAAAACTGAGAAGTACTGTTCCCTGAACGAGGGAGGCAGACTCTCAAGAATATGCTTCTTTCTCTGCTGAGACAAACCTCCTGCCACCGTCACAATATAGCAGATGACGATTGCCCTATTAAATATGCATTCACCGTCTGGAAACATTCTGCGGATATCATTAGCCATAGACTATAGGCTTGGACCTCTATCCCCTATCCTCTCTAGTTTTTCAGAGGAATATTGCCGATGTCCCAATAATCGGCGTTGTGAATGAGAACGATTGAATTTTCTGGCAGGAGCCGTATATGGTTGAGAACGGTGTCGAACATTGCATATCCATGCTCCAACTCGAAGAACCGCCGTCAGTCTTGGTTAACGATGAATCTTCAACCAAGGAGGTAAAGGGTAAAACCAGAAAGACTTTTAAAAAACGACGATATATCTATGAAAGTCATGATTCCGACAAAAATGTTCTTCACGAAGGGCGTAGGAGCCCAAAGAAATAGGCTGGCTTCGTTTGAGCTCGCATTGAAAAAAGCCGGCATCGAAAAGTGCAATCTTGTTCGCGTATCAAGTATTTTTCCTACCGGCTGCAAGATAATCTCAAAAAAAGAAGGCTTGGATCTTCTAAAGCCTGGACAAATAACTTTTGTCGTTATGGCAAAGAATGAAACAAATGAGCCGAATCGTCTCGTTTCTGCAGCAGTAGGACTAGCTCTGCCCAAAGACGACGAGGGCCACGGTTATCTTTCAGAGCATATTTCCTTTGGCGAAACTGCTGAAAAAGCTGGAGACTACGCTGAGGACTTGGCGGCAACAATGCTGGCAATGACGCTCGGCATAGAATTCGATCCGGAAACCGCATGGGATGAGAGAAAGAAAGTCTACGAGGCTTGTGGCAAGATTCTGAAGACAACCCTCGTCTGCCAATCGGCAGAAGGAGATAAAGATGGGTTGTGGACGACGGTAGTTGCCGCGGCGGTCTTTGTTGTGTAGAGAAGACTCTCATGGACATGTTGTAGCAGCAGGCAACGTTCCTCTTAGATCCCTTCAGCGGCACATGCGACGATGAGAAATTCCGCGAAAACTTGGCCAGAAATCTCACATCCTGATAATACCTTCTCATTGAATCCTAAGTCCAAAACAATCGTCAAAATCACAGGAAGGACTTAAAATAGACAAGGAACATAGTTTTTCGCCAAGCCATTTTCAGAAGATATTCAGAAAGGACTACTGTTTTGACCCGAAGCACGGCAGAAACATTATTTATGTGGATAATACGATCAAA
This sequence comes from uncultured Candidatus Bathyarchaeia archaeon, assembly GCA_964592315.1. Classification (GTDB taxonomy): domain Archaea; phylum Thermoproteota; class Bathyarchaeia; order Bathyarchaeales; family WAQA01; genus CAZQDW01. The sequence continues at coordinate 3,340 of CAZQDW010000121.1, read as the reverse complement.
CAATGTGATCAAACAAGAGGTTCTGAAGACTGACTATTCGAAGGTAGCGGGGTACTATGATAAAGTAAGGCCCGCCGCAGCTGGCATTTTAGTGTCAAAAATTATTGAGTATGGAAAAATCGACGCAAACTGCACTGTTTTGGACGTTGGATGTGGCACAGGTAGATTCCCTCTAAGCATATCGACTATGAAACCCGCCATGTTGTGTGCTTTGGATCCTTCGATCGAGATGCTGAAGCAGTCTGTTGCGAAGGATAAATCGAAAAGTGTCTTATGGATCCGAGGGGATGGACAACGGTTACCGTTTGGAGATAACCTTTTTGATTGCATCTATATGACGTCAGTTATTCATCACATAGAAAACAAAGAGATGGCTCTACGAGAAATTTATCGCGTCTTGAAGAAGGGCGGAAACTGCGTGATCCAGACAGTCTCCCACTCTCGAACCAAGAAGCACATTGTTCTTCGTAATTTCCCAGGGACAGTTGCAATAGATTTGGCACGACTTCCATCCGTTCCCTCACTCAAAAAACTCATGACGGTGATTGGCTTTAGAGATGTTCACTACCATGTCGTTCAACACGATCAAGGATATGTATCTACAGATGAATATCTAGAAAGAGTTAGAAACAAGTACATATCAACCCTAACTCTACTCAGCGAAGAAGATTTCAAAGAACGTACCATGCCTCCACGCCTTTTCCCGACAGTCTGGCCTCTCTTCTAACTATCCCTTCCTGTGCCATCTCGTCAAGAGTGCATTTTAGGGTTGTCGGTCCCCAACCGAGTTCTTTGTGAATTGGTTGGAGAATGCAGGTAGGGCTGAAGGACTAGAAGCCTACGCCCGCGTGCTGCTGAACTGGTATAAGAACGGAACCTGGTGGACGAACGTCACAGATGAAGACGAAGCGCCTATTGAGCCTATGCTGCTTTCGGCCATGAAAGAGGTTCCGGATCCAGAGCTACGGAAAGAAGTAGAGGAAGCCTTAACCATAAGGCCGGCTTAAGAGAAGGAGGAACCAAGCAAGGGTCAGGTGAAAGTAGAGGAAGAAAAGACAGAAAAGATTGACGGACTGAAGAAACTGATTCAAGGGACTCGGCAGCAGACCCTTATCAGAAGATCCCTACCTCTCGACAAACCTAAGAAACGGCCCAAAACAGAAACCTAGAAGCCTATGATCAAGATGCCTTCTTCAGAATTAATGTGTCTCCTGAGATCTCTACTGTAATATTGCCTTTGTCTTCTTTTAATGTGGCGGGGAAGGACGTCACCAGATCACTCGATCAGACCTCTAAGACGCGATCGTTCCGACAAGCGCACAGTTACAAAGTGCAGCGCCTAACTGAAACAACGCTTCGCTCTTCATCCCATGTAAGAAAAATTTAAACTAATTTGAAAAGAGAGACTTCAAGCGGAATTATTCTGAATGTCTCTGAAAAATTCATAGGCTGAGATTAGATAGACCTAGTCTCCATAAGAATCGACCCCGGAATCTGGCGAACAGCAAGACAAAGGGGCTTACGTCAGCAAAATTTGTGAAAACATCTTGAAACAAGAAATCTAATGCATTCCAAACGTACAAGAACAAAATAATCCCTTTCTTGGTGCAGATTCTTTCGGGAAAGAACATGCTATGGTGCGGTCGCGGGGATTCGAACCCGGGTTCGTAACGAGGCGGGGTCAAAGAAATAGCTTTCCGTCGATTGGAAGTGTTTTTCTGAGTTATCTTGAAGCAGGTTATCCAATGGGATGCGTCATTATTGGCTGTAGAACACCGTGTTCGCTTGAAAAGAGGGCTCAAATGTCTCTTGCTAGGTGTTTCTTGAGCTTTCTGAGTCGGTTGCTTTTTGTCTTTAGTTCCTCCACCAGTCTCCGGTAGTTGTCGATTTGGATATTTATCTGTTGGTGCAGTTCTGCAGGATCGTTGGCCAAGTTGTATTTTTCAGGGTCTATGTCGGCTTCCCGTGCAGCTTCAATTATCCATTCTTCCAGTCTTGGGCACAGGACAACAAGCGTATTATTTCTGCTTGTTTGGTGAAGTACTCTGAGGCCATAACGAGCCAAATCTTGTATTGCTCTGAATCTTTGCAGATGGGGAGGCTGGATGCTCCAAGGGTCTTCGTCTACAACTCCTTTCGAGTCGTTGTAACGTTCCGTGAGCTTCTTGAGGAGTTCGGACTTGTTTCCCGCGTGCTGAATGTTCTTTCTTGAGGTGAGAGTTGAGTATTCCACTAGGATAGCGTCCGGTTTGCATTCCACCAGATACATCTGTTTGCTGCTCCGTCAACCCAGAAATCTTTCGATGTCGAAGAAGATGTCTATTCCTTTTTCTAAGACTTCCTTCAACTCATCTTCGGTTAGAGCTTTCACTTTGGTTTGGTAATTCTCAAGGCGTGTGTGAAAAACAGCTAACTCGTTCTTCGGGGTTTTCTCCAAGATTGAAAGTAGGAAGTAAGGATTATGGGTCGAGATGAAGTACTGATTCTCGTTTTTGTTTAGGGCTATCATTTCTGCAAGGTATTTTGTGTAGTAGGGGAAAGAGTGGGCTTCTGGCTCTTCAAACGTAAGTACTGAGTTCTTGTTGGAGTAAATTGCAGTTAAGTAGAAGACGAGTCTCTGAAGTGTTTCAGACACCAAAAAGTATGGAAACGCAATTATGATGTCCTCAAGCTGCTTTTGCACCTTTATCCTGCCTTCTTGCGGTTCAAAAACTAATGCAAGTCCGAAACGGTCAAAGATCCGTTTGATAAGGGCTCTTAACTCTTTACGGGCTAAAATAACTGCTAAGAGGTTGTATCCGTCTGGCGGATAGAGAAATTCCGAACGTTGATCTGGAAAATCTTCCTTTATGGCGAACCTGTAGAATTTAAATTTGGAAAAAACCGGAAGCGATCCGTGACTTCCTCTCCCATCATAACCGACATGGAACATTTCAGAACGTTGGTTTTTTTCGTCAATGAAGATTCCCCGGAAATCTCCGTTTTCAAAAGTCATTTCAAGAGCTTTTTCGTCAAAGATTATGTTTACTCTGTTTTCTAGAACATGATCGTAGAAAAGGTCCATCATGTTTTCGAACCTAACAAAGCGTCTAATATCCCCATGTGGGATTTGCGATAGGAGGCCTATGGCTTCAAGAATGTTTGATTTTCCCGTGTTGGGCTCGCCTATGAAGAGGTTTACCCTTCTACAATCCATCTTCAGACTTTGTATTGATTTGAAATTGCTAATCTCCAAGCTTCTAATCATGGCCTTTCAAACCGCACCAGAGAATCCAGTCCCCATGGGCTTCTATTTCCCTGTCCTCCGGTTGCTTTGCCTACTCTCATCTTTTCAGTTACT
>CAZQDW010000120.1:3726-5632 GCA_964592315.1 uncultured Candidatus Bathyarchaeia archaeon | reverse complement strand
AAAGGTGAGTCTATCTCGGAAAGAGTCAGTAACGTATAGTAGAATGGAAAGCCGTGCCACCGGCCGTCTGGCGTTCGTGCAGCTTTTATTTTGCTGAGGCCTTTTTCAAGGATTTCTTCCCATTCCTCGGGTCTGACTACCGCTAACGTTCGAAGGAAGGATGAAGTGCACCTATAGCAGCAATAGCTCCCACTCCTTCCTCCCCTTTCCAAGATCTGATTGAAGCCTTTCAGCGCCTCCGCCGTAGATGCGGATGACCTATGATCCCAAATGATTACGGTTCGGAGCGCTTCTTCGCCGAGGATATGTCGAGCGGCACCATACCTACCTATTCGCTCACCCGTTAGCAACTGCACGCCTTGGGTAAGATCTTGATGCGTTGGCGCAAACAGGTCGCAGTAAGATCCCTTTAACCCTTGCCTTGAGAGAACCCACTGAAGCGCTTCCTGCACATCATCAACGGACTTCCTTCTGAATCCGAGACGCACCTCTTCCAAGCGCCAAAGCGTCTCCTGCAGAGAATCTGGAACGAGTACTTTATCTTCTTCCGTAATGTCCACCACGGCATTTGCAGATAGACGTTACACAACGGTTTACGCGACTTAATATTTAAGCTTCCATGAGCAACGAGCTTCATCAATCTCAAGAATAATCGCTTCACCATATAGTTTGTGTAAAAAGCGTCACCGCTGCCGTTTCTATTGCCAAACTAAAGGTTTTTAAGAGCCGTTTTCATGACTAACTCAATTCATCTTGAGACTGCAGGACCAGAACCATGCAAAAGAGAAGACTCGGAAGAACGGACTTAATGGTTTCAATCGTTGGTTTCGGAGGGATCCCAATAATCGCCAGGCCGAGGGCTGAATCCGTCAAGGTCGTAAGACGATGCCATGATCTCGGGATAAACTATTTCGATACGGCTAGGGCTTACGGAGACAGCGAAGAGAAAATTGGAGAGGCGCTGAGGGATGTGCGAGACGATGTCATTATAGCCACCAAGACCCATCAGAGAACTAGGGAAGAGGCAGCTCGGGCGGGGATTAGGCAAAGTCTTCGTAACCTCCAGACTGATAGAATAGACCTGGTTCAACTTCATGGGATAGATGACGAGGAGACACTGCAGAAAGCTATAAGTTCAGATGGTTCGCTATCAGCCCTCAAGGAGGCAAGGTCCAAAGGGGTTATAGACTTCATAGGTATAACGGGCCACAACCCCTACGTGCTGTCTAAGGCCATAGAAACGGGAGAATTCGACACAGTTCTGGTAACTTTCAATGTTATGGATAGGAGGGCAGCTGAGAACCTCATCCCTCTAGCTAGAGAGCTGAACATCGGAACCATCATAATGAAGGCCCTCGGAGGATGTGGTGGACCCCTGGAATTCCCCCAAAGAGAAGCAAGATTTCTAGGTAAACCCGAATTGGATTGGCCCAATGCATCGGAGTTCGTAAACCACTTCGGGTCTGACGGAATGGAACGGGCGATGCGTTCGCTGCGGTTCGTGTTGGCTCACGACATAGATACAGTTATACCAGGGCTCCGCTCAGTCGAAGAGGCGGAGTTAGCCGCAGAAGTATCTGAAGGGTTTAAGGAGCTATCGGAGAAAGAGAAGAGACTCTACAGATTTGGCGAGCTTCCCCCTGAACCATTCTGCCGAGAATGCGGTCTGTGCTCCTGTCCAGACGGAATCCATATTCAAACCATTCTCAGATGGGATCATTACCATACTTTCTGCGGAATAAAGAACTGGACGAGAGAACAGTACGCTAAGCTGAACACAAAAGTCAAGATGTGCACTGATTGCAGAGAATGTGAAAAGAAATGCCCATACAATCTACCAGTTGTCAATATGCTGAGAGATGCTGAAATAAGACTTCTCTAGAACGAAAGGAAACCGTGTCTAGGC
>CAZQDW010000120.1:0-3716 GCA_964592315.1 uncultured Candidatus Bathyarchaeia archaeon | reverse complement strand
GTAGATGGGTCGAATATTTTTCTTCAGGCGAAGGAAAGATCCCGTCCATGATGTCAAGCTGGGTTCCTACAGATCATCAATCCTGAAGAGCTCCTCAGACAAGCTTAGAACGAAGCGGCTTCTAGGCCCAACTCTAGCCATTCCAGCTTCAATTATACTGCCTACATAAAGAATCTTTTGATTATTTCGGTTTGCCCAGAAGTTAGCGATCCTTTAGAAAGGGCAGATACACGCTTGAAAAACCCTATCTAGAACATAGAGTCACGTCGTTGATATGAGCAAAAAGGATAGGTCAAAGGGTATAGTTGTTTCTCTACCGACGCCTACAAAAGAGAATTATGAAATAGATTATGAGAGATTTGAAGAGCGTGTATCTTGGCTAGTAAGCGAAGGATTGGTGGAAGGCAAAGGGGTTCTGATGGGTGCTGGAGGCTTAGGCGAAGGCTATTTCTTAACAAGGGAAGAGCATGAGAAGATAATGAAGACGCTGGTAGACGCGGCTAATGGGAAAGTGCCAACGATGACCGGAATCTTTGAGGTATGCAGTAAAGAGGCTGTCAGAAGGGCGAAGACGGCTCAAGATTTTGGTGTAGATTTCCTGCAGGTTAACCCGCCTCATTACCTAGCTCCGGTGGATGATGAGGTTTATACGCATTACAAGATGATCAATGATAAAGTTGAGATAGGGATAATGGTTTACAATACTCCATGGTGCGCGATGAACTACGAGATCAAACCGAACCTGATGGAGAGGCTGATTAAACTTGACAATATTGTGGGCGCCAAGTGGACATCCTTCGACCCAGTAAACTTTGTAACCATGCTCAAACAATTCTCAGACAGACTGAACTTCATAGATAACAGCACACTGACCTCTTTAGCATTCCAGCTGGGTGCAAAGGGCTACATATCCCTATTAGGAAACATAACGCCGAAGGCTGAAATCTACCTGCTCAGTCTACTGGAGAACCGAGAATACGATAAGTTTGATCGGGAATACGAGAGACTGCATGCTTGGAGAGAAGTGCTAGGTTCCGCAGAGGAGATGGGCTATCGAGGAGTCGGCGAAGGAACAATCACCAAAGCCATATTCGAAGCATCCGGGAAACCCATTGGTCCCCCAATGCCGCCACAGAAGAGGGTAAGTGCGACCGATCTGCAAAGGATAAAGGATCTGCTTAAGAAGCATAGAGTCTTCGATGTTCGCTAGGTCAGCACAAATCTCAATAATAGTCGCCAACGTCCAGAATCCCATTTAGCCCGGTTTACCAACTATATTAATGGCGAGGATAACACTAGAAGATGAGCCTGCTTAAAAGCCTTTGAAACCATATCGAGCGTGAAGTAGACTTGCACTGATTAAGGGTGGAAAATGAAGAAGAAGTTTGATGTCTCTGTCGGAACACCTCTGATTGTAAGCAAGTCGAAGGGGTGGCATTGGTACCCCTCTATGCGGAGGATGAAGGATGGCAGTTTACTATTAGTCTTCAGTATAATGGCTGACGCCTTGCCAGAGGATATAGTTACACCCCATCATGTCATGGTTCGGTCCGAAGATGGAGGTAGATCCTGGTATTTCCACCGTTACCTGTATTTTCCAACGACCGTAGCTGGCGATGCCCATGTCTGCGCTCAGCTCTCAGATGGCACGGTTCTCGAGCTTCCAAATAATGTACATGTAGTGAGCGACGACGAGTTCTATGCACCAGTGTGGAAATCAGATGATGACGGGAAGACGTTCTTCGGGCCTTACAACGCACGGGTAATTCTCCCAAAAGGAGTTATAGAGACCGTACCGGCTATGGGAAGGATGTTGGCGGATGTGAGGTTCTACCGTTCCATCATAGAATTGAAGACCGGGGATCTCCTTGCATCCATGTACGGACGTTTCAAAGGCGATGAGAAATATAGGAGCTTTGTGGTCAAATCTACTGATCTTGGAGAGAGTTGGACTTATTTATCTACGATAGCTTATGACCCTAGCATCGGTACGGAGAGCTTCTGCGAGCCGGTAATGGCGTTGCTACCAGGTGGAGACATTTTCTGTATCATGAGGACAGGCAGCGGTGAACCCCTCTACCAAGCTAGATCAGGTGACAGAGGTAAGACCTGGAGTAAGCCTGAACCGACTGGTGCCAACGGCGTCGATCCCGACCTCATCGTTCTAGATAACGGAACCATGGCGTGCAGTTATGGGCGACTACAACCCCGAAAAGAGATAGAGCCTTCTGCATCCACATATCCGAACTTATCTGCATCTATGGGCAACCGCATAATGTTCAGCACAGACGAAGGCGTCACATGGACCGCCCACACAAAAGTGTACATCGGTCCAAGTACGGGTTACACGGGCATCGAGGAGGTACGCCCAAACGAGATTCTTTACGCCTTTGACACGCTGGGCTATGGATGGCACCCATACAATACGATTCGAGTAGCAGCCATAGAAGTGCGTCAAGAATAGTTTGGCCGACTGACATTTGTACGACATTTGCTTCTCCGTATTACCAAGACTTTTCCTCTTCCAATTCTTTCTAGGGTCTGGCATAGAGCCGCGATATCCTCCAACGGAGTTGGCGTATAGATACTAACGGTGCTTTACGGGTTACTCCTCTGGAGGGTTCAGCGTGAAAAACTTATAATTCATTTTGACTTGAGGTAAAGGTTCTTCATTACAGATCTAGCTAAGAGTCGGGCTACTCTAAGCGGTTCTGGTACTGCCCCGTGAGAAGTGATTTTTCCGAGGATGTGCTTTGCTTCGTCATGGCTCATGTTTAGGAAACGGATGTAAACATCGTATCCGGTGTGAAGCCTCAGGATGTTTCTCGGTCCGTTATTGTGATAGATTCTTATTCTCTCCTCTTTATCGGCAGGGAAAAGTTCTTCAAAATACTTCTCAAGTCCTTCAGATTCTTCGTAGGTCACGCAGATCAGGGGCAACCCGGTCTCTTCTGTTAGCCTATTAAGATCGATTACGTTATACCAGCTGATTACGCAACCGTTTAAGAGAAGAAGGTTGATATCCTCCCTTTTGAGATTTCTGTACATCTCCAGTATCCTCTCCGTAGCGTCCATTCCTCCCACCTCAACTGTGGAAAAAGTGAAGCCATCAATCATCATATCCGATCTCATCACCACACCAGCTAGGATAGACTTTTCACTCACACCTTTTGTGAAACTCTCTGAGATCCCTAAGGCTCTGATAGCCTTTTTATGCACATGAATAGGCAGTTCGGTCTCCCCCACATCTTCTTTAGATGCTTGTCGAATGACTATAATGAGTACTCCTAAAAATATTCGAGACTACATAATGTATGATTGGAAGAGTACCCGATCTGCGCCTTGAAAGCGTTTATTTTTCCTTCTTGTACAACCTGCATCGTTCTCTGGGCTTCAAGACTCCTATGACTACCACATCCTCAGCCTGAATCTTGGATTTCTTGTACTATTTGTTGAGACCTTTGGTAAAATAGGTTCCAGCATCTCGATGGGCTTGCTCCTCAGTAGGATATCCGCCAACTGCGTATATCTCTATTTCTCCGTTTGTTCCGAAGACAAAGGGGATTTTATAACCTGGAAAAAGCCTTCGGAATGTTTTCGGGATGTTGATGATCTGGAGGCAAAAAGACATGAGGTCTATTCTATGCCCCATCTTTTGGTGAGTCTTGCCAGGATGAAGATTGGGAAGGATACGATGATGAATCTCTACCAGATCT
>CAZQDW010000119.1:4521-5640 GCA_964592315.1 uncultured Candidatus Bathyarchaeia archaeon | reverse complement strand
CCCATAGTCCTTGGACCTGAAGCGCAGAGACGAATCCCACCGATCTGGGAACGCGTCTCAAAATCGTGAAACCTCTTACCGAAACTTGAAGACGATAATTGATTCACGATCGGTCTCAATCAGAATGGGCTTTAATTCGTAGCCAAGGTCCAACCTGGTCCTCGTAGCGCACTATTCATAACTGACTTTCCCCTCTCCCCTTGTATCGGTTGCACCAGAAAACTTGCCAGAGTCGTCTATCATGATTATATGAGCAGGTCCCCCTATCGCGCTTACCTTGACAAGTTCATGCCCCTTTTGCTTCAAATCTTCGAAAATCCCCTCGTCAACCATACGCTCGAGCTGAACGGGTTCTGCGCTCTCAACATGAGATCTCGGCGCCTTAAGCGCCTCCTGAGCGGTCGTTTTTAGATCAAACAGATTTATGATGAAATACATGTTGTTGTTTTCGATCGTTCTTCCACCTACGGTTCCAATCGAGGCTACAGGTCGTCCGTCTTTCAAAACTATCATAGGTGACATGTTGTGAAGTGGCTGCTTTTTGGGAGCTATAGAATTTTGCCACCCAGGCCTTGGATCGAACCTGCCCATCCCATGTCCGAGGATAAGACCCGTCTTCGGCACACATACCAACGAGCCAAACGAACCCCCATGCGTCTGAGTGAGAGAAACTACATTGCCGTACGAGTCAGCGACGCAGATGTGACTGGTACAATTCAGTGGCTCAGGAGATATAACTTCACCCTTCTTCGGACTTCGCAGCCCGTCCTTTACGCTGGCGTATAACTTCTGAATCATATGATCGCCAAGCTCTGAATTCTGGTCGATCTTGACGAAATTCGGGTCGCCGTATTTGTACAGCCTTTCCCTCCAGCATGCTTTCATCGCCTCTATTAAAAGGTGGTACATCTCAGCGCTGCTAGGCTTGAGTTCAGAGATAGAAAATCTTTCGAGGACTTTTAACATTTGAAGCGTCGTTAACCCTCCTGAACATAAGGGTGGAGTGAAGATCTCATATCCGCGATATGAAATCCTCAACGGCTCAACTTCAACGGGCTCATAGTTTGCTAGATCTTCCTCTGACAAAATTCCTCCGTTATCTCTCACATATTCTGAGAT
>CAZQDW010000119.1:0-4421 GCA_964592315.1 uncultured Candidatus Bathyarchaeia archaeon | reverse complement strand
AAGTTTAATCGGGAACATATCCTCTTTTGCCGCCGATGGGGCGCGAGTGTTGTAGTCGATGCTAATGACCTTGTCTAATCTTGCTATGTATGCTACTAGACAACCGCCATAGCCTGCGACACCGTTATGAGCTGGTTCGACCACGGCCTCTGTATATGCAGAGGCAACAGTAGCATCGATAGCATTTCCACCAGCCCTTAGAGTCTCCAATCCCGCATCTGCGGTCATCGGATGCGGCCCAACGACTATGCCGTATTTAGTTTTTGTGAAACTCATATTGTGCATAACATGAAGACGTGCTCGGCTTATCGTATTTAAGCGTTGTGTCCACAGAATTGACTAAAGAGAGAATACGATCTTAAGAGGACGCTAATGGAAACTTGAAGATGACGATTGGCTTATGATCGATTTTTTCGAGCATTTCCCAAGTGGCATCCGTCAGTGAAACCCTGAATTCTTCCGCCATATCCCAGACGGTTGCTCCGGCGCCTGTTCCTCTGAGTCGGTGCGTCGCCTCGGCGATGTCTAAGGCGATTTCGACTTCTATGTCGGATCCAGCAACTGCTATTGGCGTTGACCTGCGCTTAAGTTTCAAGGCTCGACCTAGTACATAGGCTGTGAACCCTCCGAAGGAGTGTATGCCCTTCATAGGCTTCGGGCGGGGTGTAAAATGGAAACTTCCAACAGAGTAAGTCTTATCCGTATCCACAATGATCACGATAACCTTCTTGCCCAGCTCATTCTCAACGTGCTCGCGGATTCGATATGCTATTTTTTCGGCTTCCTTGAGTGGGAGGCTGACGTAGGAATAGGGTAAGTTGCTGGCGTCTATGCCACCTTCAGAACCCCACTGTAAGGCCTGCAAGACCCCGGCATGCCTCAATGCGACCTGCTTGTGGATGCTTCCTTCCTTCAATGGATAATTTCGTATCCGCTTAAGGTTTATAGCTTTGAGGTGGCAAACGGGTCCTAAAAGGTAACCCCAAACATACCTCATCCAGTATTTAGCTACGAGGCGCGCAGCTAATCCCGGCTTGACCGTACTTTCGTCGAGAATATTGCCCATGGCTGTTGAGAGAGCCTTGTCAGAGATGGTCACAATGTCTCCTTTTTCTACGTGATCCTTTGTGGCGATGGTGATCTGTTCTAAGAAGTTCTCGCCGGGCCGCCAGTAATCTGTTCTTATCACAATGGTTTTCAGGTTTCTCATGACTACTCATAGGTTAAGGATTGATTCCTAATTTTAGCCGAATCTCCGAGCTCTCTCATTGGAGGTAGCGAGTTATCTTTGGCTCTAACATGCTTCTCGGCATCGCGCCTACGATGCGGTCTACCAGTTTTCCACCCTTAAAGACCAGAAGAGTCGGTATGCTCATTATGCCGTATTCGAGAGCTCTTTCCCGATTTTCATCCACGTTCAGCTTCGCGAAAAGCATCTTCCCGGCATAATCTTGAGCCAATTCCTCTATTATTGGAGAGAGTATACGGCAAGGCGCACACCAGGACGCCCAGCAATCGACAACCACAACCGGATGACTTTCAACAGCCTTACGCAAAGTAGCATCGGTGATTTCTATGGGTCTCGTTGGAGCTGACCCGCCTAATTTCCCTCGATCTTCGTCCTCCTTTCCAGAGGACTTCGCGATCATCTCTCTCAGTCGCTTTTGGCGGATTCTCTCCAATTCTTCATCTTCCATCCGTCATCCTACCAATTTCCTGCTGTAAACACAGGACCTAAAGTGCTCATCTATCAGTTAAAGTTTTTGCAGTAATGCAGGTGTTGCGAAGTCCGTGACCGATTCTTTGTCCGCATTGTGAGGTACCTTTAGAAAATGGATTTGGATCGTGATTGGCTCCTTTGCACGACACGCTTGTCACCCCAGGTGCCTCCTACCTATCTACCAAAAAAGAGAAACTTGTTTCGTCGTTCAGAAGCTCCTCATGTCTTCCTCTAAGTCTTCTATGTCGTATTGAGCTGGTATTTTCCTTTGCTTAAAGTATTCCATCATTTCTCTTACGGATACTCCAGCGTCCATAGCAGCCCTTTCCAGAGTTATGGTGCCATCAGCATAAAGTCTGGCTGCATACTCCTTCTTCCAGTCCATCACGGCCTTGTACAGGAGCTTTCTTAGCACTGTCGAGCGGTCTGCCTGCTCTACGCTCTCTATCTTCTTTATGTCTGCCACCAATGCGTCGGGTAATCTTGCAGCAACCATCTCTTCCTTCTTCATTTAACCACCTTCTTCGCCCTTTTAATAACATCGGTTATGACGTCTGCAGATATCCACATCACCCTGGTCAGTTTGGCCAGATCCTCGACCAGGTCATCGTAGCTTATAAGGTTTTTGACGAAGGCCTCGAACAAGACCATGACTGTGCTCGTGTGCCCCAAGTCCCAACTCTTTGCCAAAGCTCTGGCTTCTTTGTCATCCAAGATTACTGGGATCTTCTTGTTTCTTGCAATAGTTAAAGCTCCCGCTTCTCCGAAACCAATTCGTGCCTCGCTAACCAACCTTTGGACGGTTTGGTTCTGTCTTCTTGTTAAGTCAACCACTTTGATCCACCCCTCGTTGATGGATCTCTCGATCTCTAAGGCATCAGGCGCCCCGAGCTCCTTTCCCCTGTCCACGCTCTCAACCTTCACGAATTGCGAGATGACAACTGCGCTATATAAGTCCTTCAACAGCATCAACCTCCCAATCTTAGCCAAAGCGATTATGGGCGATGTGTTCGATGTTATCGGCATAATTATTAGTTGGTGGAGGAATATTTAAAGTTAACATTATTTAAAAACGTTAACAGTGTTCCTGTGCTTGATCTACTTGTACTCTATGCGCGCGCTAGTTTCAGTTCGTTGGTCTCTGGCCAATCTGATGCCTCCTGATAAACTTCCTCTAACTCTTCTGTGATATCTTTCTATCCATGGCTGTACACAATTCTTAACTTCTCGTCCTCTTTGAGTCGGTTAGCAATAGTCCCATGTGGGTCAAAGACCAAAACTTCAATCCTATTTTTCAATGCTTCCTGGGTCAGGATCAAAGTAAGAAAGCTCTTGCCAATTCTCGTCTTACCAAACAACATGGCATGTCCAGTCAACACATCCAGTGGGAAGTAGATTTTCCTCTTTTTCACCTTTTTTCTTTATCGCAGACTCAACCATATAGCAAATCAAAGCGCTCCTCGGTCTTTCTATGCTGACATCCTATGTCGGTATGTGTATCTTCTCTTCTATCTCCTCTTCCTTCGGTATCTCCCTAGCGACAGAGCCAATATCCTTGTCGCAACTAGAACCCGCACAATCTTCCTTCAAAGCAAGGCAATAGTGTTTTTTCACTTCACTCCAAAGAGGGAAAAACTCAGGGTTGAAGACTATGATTGGATCTTTAACTTCTCTGCATTTGACGAAGTACGTCAGGTTTGCCTCTATCTTGGCTGTTTTCTTTCTCCCGAGGATTTCGTCGACTGCTCGTTGGACGTCTGGATACGCATGAGTGTATGCATACTGGAATAGAGTTGAAGCGAAGAGGTTTTCCCTTATCAGAAAATACGGCTTCATGTGTTCTTTCATGTCCGATTCTATGTTCTTCTTTGTTTTTCGTTCAGAATACAAGTTGAATTTCCAGTAAAGTTGAGAAAGTAGACGAACCTTGCATTGCATCTTCCAGCATGGCGGAAAACGTCAAATAAACCATTCTGGTGGGGTCTCTTGCTTGCGTGAATAAGCTCTTAATTCGAAAGGCCCGATACCGCGCGTTTCGTCTATGGCGATGTCCTTGCTTAGATCTAAGTCCAGTCCCAATACTTTTGTTAGGACCTTCAGTATTTCGCGGGCAGCGGCCTTATCGGGGCTTTCGCCTGGAGTCTCAGCTAATAGGCAGAATCCTTTCATCTCGCGTAGTTTGCATAAACCTATAAGCAGGCCAGCTACACCAAGTATCTGTCCACTAAGGACTTCGGCTCCCAGTTTCTTCAATTCACGCGCAGTTTCTAGATGAGAAGCAGCGTAATAGATCTTCGGTTCACGAACCTCTCTTCCAGGTCTGTAGCCTCCCAGGGTTATCACTTGTTTGCAACCCAACTCTTGAACCGCTTCCAGTATACGCCAGCATAGTTCATACTGTCCCCGGGTCGTTAAAGCCTGCGTGTTGCCATATAACAGTATGAGGTCGCGTTCACCACTCTTTCCTTTATGGCAATAGAGCTTGCCTATTGGTGAGTTGAAACCGCCTTCAGCCGTTGTGATCGCAACATCCTGAAAAGACGAGGAGAATATCTCGCCGAAAAGACTTGCGTCCAATTCTTTGATGAGATGCGAAGTAGCTAGATTCGCAACCAAGCCTATGCCGGGCAGGCCCTCGATCAAAATGGGTTCTCTCAGCTGAGGTTTCTCATACAGCCTCACTATGCAAGTCATTTGGGTT
>CAZQDW010000118.1:1446-5684 GCA_964592315.1 uncultured Candidatus Bathyarchaeia archaeon | reverse complement strand
ATTTCTAATGCAACACGCAATCTACAATTGTGGAAATGGCAGATTCAAAGATCGCGTCTTGCAGCAAGCTTCTTTTGCCTTTCGTGGTAGAAGATGTTGATAGGGAGGGTAAGCCTTTCACTATTGACATGGAGGTTGCCACTATCGTTTCTTTGGCCGAGGCGGAGCGGAAAAAGCCCGGGGTTCTAGGAGGTCCGTCAGAGAAACTTTCTTTTGTCTCGAAGATTCATTATCCTTTCTGGGCGGTCCCTTGGGAGGATAAATGCCTGATTATTGATGGTCTAGGCTTTTCGACTTTAAATGATGAGTATTTTGAGCCTCCAGACATCAAGCTCTTTGTAGAAGATCTGAGGAGAGCCTCCTACATCCAAGAGGAGTTTCGGAACACTCTTAGAAAGCATGCTGAAACTTTCAAAGATTTCGTTGCAACCGCCAAGTTCTCGTTCAGAGGAGTTGTAGCAAAAAAGGGCTTCTCAGATGCTTTGTTCGAGTACATTAAGGACGCGATCGCTGTCAGCAAGGATTCTAGATCAGTTCTGGCACCTCTGGAGTTTGAGAGAGAGGCCGCTTTGGAAACCTGCGAAAGGCTTGTCCAACATTGGAGGAGACTCCAAGCGGATATTAAGGGATTTCAATACGCTCTCAATGTTCTGGACTACGAAACAAAACTTAATAAAGAAGGTATCCTTCGCGAGATTGAACAGATACGCGAAAAACACATTAACGAAATCTCTCCTCTCAAGTCCGACGTAGAGAAGAAAGTAGAGAAATTGAGGAAAAAGCAAGAAGCTGGGATCGCATTGATAGCAAAGGCCGCCGAGAAGAAGATTAAGGCCGCAGCCGGAAAGAAAGAAAAGCATGAACTTAGAATGCAAACATTAAAGCGGAAAATGGCTTTTCTTCAGAAAAAAGTCGGGGCACCGAAGCGAAAGGGGGGCAGGTCTGAGGCCGCGCGTTGGAGTCACGAACTCCAAATGTGTCAGAGCGAGATTCAGCGGATCAGTGCGGAGATCAAAGCCGTTTCTCTTCTCATCGAACACACCGAGAAAGAAAAAAAAGACGCTGTTAGAGAACTTGGGGAAAAATATCGGAATATGGTCGAAAAAGAGGAAGCAAGGATTACTGATCTGGTGGTCTTGCAAGACCGGGAGATTAGAGGCAAGCAGAGCAAACTGGAGGAACTCCTATTGGCATCCTCGCACATAGATAATCTTATCGAACAGCTTACAGAACGAAAAAAGCTGCAAGCCTCAAGGCTTAGGGAGGAGACTTCAGTCTCATGGAAACGAGATGAAACTACATTGGTCTGCCTGCCCTTCTACCTGCTTAGATACGAAGGAGACGGAGAAGCCAGATACCATGTTTACCCGCCCGCCGTCGCTACGGATTACAAAGGCATCTTGAGAGGCGTTCAAAAAGCCATTCGAAGCTTTGACCTTGAATCAAGAATCAACCTCCTTTTCCGCCCAAGATTGAAGGAGTTGGGCGACCTGTTAAGTTCCGCCTTGATCAGGAAAATGCGAGAGGACAAGGCTTTCGAGGAAGAAATGCTTGCTATTTGTGGCTCAAATGATCTCCTGGGCTCAACCGACTTCAAGGAATTATTAACTAGGGGGATAACAGAATTGGCGAAGGAAGGCTGGATCAAACCTTCGGAAAGCGACGCAATCATAAGGAGATACGGAGGGATTTGATGATCGAAGAGGATAAGATTGTGGAGAGAAAAATCCTTCTGAAACGTACCTTTTCCGTAGCAGATTTATTCGAGATGGGCAAGGAAATTGGCATCCCATATCTTAACGGCTTCATAAGTTGTTGGGAGATCGATGAGGATGAAGCTGCCTCAGAGATAGCGTCGAACGTAAGTGAAAAACAACTTAGAGAGATTTACCAAAAGTACAATCCGCGCGAATGGGCAACGTTTAGAGGTAAATACTACACGTTTGAAAACGGGGGTCTTCGTCCCGTCGGGTCTTGGGAGAAAATTCGAAGAAGTATCTCGGAGGTCGAGAAGAGATTTGGGAAGACCTGTGTCATCCTTCTGAAAACTATGGAGAAAACGGGTGGAATTTTTGGCCTAAATGAGTATAGGGAGATGTCGAAACAAGGAGTAGATCCCTATCCTATCCTGGCGAAACTTGAACAGCTAAAGGTCATCGTAACCTCTTACAAAGGTGACAAATACCAAGAGTGGAGGGTGTTAGAGGAAACCCTCCCCTTAATCCGAATGGAGCTTGGAATCGAACCTTCACGGTTGACAGCTCCGGCTGTGGCACTGGCTAAGACGGAGAAAGAAGATTATGTAGACGAAGAGCGTCGCAACGTCGGATCGATGGATGATGAGCTTAGCGAATACCTTACCGATTTGCTGAAGCACAGACTGAGATCAACCATTGAGTTTGGGAAAACATTCTCGGTTGTGAAACTTGCCAACTACCTCCAGAACCTCTTCGGGAACCTATTGTATTTCGACAGCTTTCTAAGCATAATCCAGCAGTACAGTCTCGCTAATGTTGAGATAGTAAATCCCCAAGGGAAAACCGGGATGAGAACGGGCTGGTCTCTAGCCCTTTTCGGAGAACCGGGCACGGGAAAAAGCTTTGCAACTAGGGACATGATCTTGGGAAGAAGTGATGGAAGAATCAGACCACATGGAATTGCGGGCAGAAACCGTTACTGCGGAGGAATAACTCCGGCACGGTTCATTAGAATTGGACAGGCTTACACTGGGCGAACCTTCAATTTTATCGTACCAGAATTCAACGACTGGTTTCGCTACTCTGGGATGGTGGACGTTCTGAAAGTCGCCATGGAACGTGGAGAGATCAGATACGAACTACACAAAGAGGTTGTTGGTCCATACCGCTTCGACTCTTTCTTTGCCGTGAATTATAACACAAAGGTCTTAGGAAGAGGATACGAAGTCACCATAGGCGATCCCAACTTTAACGCCATAGAGGATCGCATGACATGCCGCCTTCACAGATTGACAAAAGAACGCTTTGTCGAGTTGGCTCAAAGCCAAATGAGGCTCGCTCTGGGTGAGATTGATGTAGAAAAGGACGCACCAAACATTAGAGACCACGTTACGCTTGTGTATGCTATAGAAACCGGGCATCCCCTAGTGAAGGAACGGTTCCCATATAGGCCTGTGATGATCACGACTGAGACGTACAATACGGTTAAGAAGGCGAGAGAAGCCATCCTGGAACAGGTCTCACAGGATAGCTTAAGGTTCTCGGCACGGCTAGAGGATCGCGCCATCAGATTCGCCTGCGCAGCCTCTCTTCTAAGCTATTTCCAGTCTGATCTCGACTACATACCGGTAAGCGGAGACGCCCTCGACAATGCCATAAGACTATACGTGGAAGAAGCCTCAGTAAGATCCCGCGAGGAGTTTCATCCCAGCAAAATCCTAGAGAAATTGTCTACCTAGGTTAATCAATGGCTTTGATATAATCTCCTTCCAGACGCTTTATCCGATTCTCCTTCTCCAGAGATGCGAGCAGAACGTCAGCTTCCTCTCTTCCGATTCCGAACTGTTCATTTGCAACCCGGTGGAGTTCTTCGATACTCGTTTTTTCAAGCTTCTTGATTAGAGATAGCAGGTCTATAGTTTTCGTCTTCTCTTCTAGGGAAACTGGGGAGAGAGGCCATGCCCTCTCCATCAGAAACAAAGTTATCATCGCTTTTTCGTTGCTCTCTTTACATAGAGTAGTTAGGTATTTTCCTGGAACCTGCTTGCCAGTTGCCTCCTCATAGGGTTTCACCTCGAAGTTTTTCGTGATGGCGGTTGGTACGTCCTCAATGTTCTTTACGGCTTCCCTTCGAACCTTGCCCTCCTCGTCCACATGTGTAAGAGAAATAATATCGTAAAGCAAGCCTTGGACCGTGCTCTTTTGGAAAAGCATAGTATTGCCCTCCAACTGAGCGAAGAGATTTCCAGCTGGACACTTCACCGCCTTAATTAGCATGCTACCTATCTCAGCGTCCGAACAGACCTTGAAGAGCCACTCTCCTGTAAGAAGATCAGTAACTCTGTAGAAACGTACCTCTCCAACCCGTAACTGTCTTAACCCTAGATCAAACCACGCATCCTTCTGTCTGTTCTCGATCAGGGTTATCCTTGTCTGCTCCAAGGCAATAGCTCCGTCTAACCCACTAATCATCCTATTCTTCGCTAAAGCTATTTCTGCTTTATGTAAGCCTGATTGTTCTCACGTTGAGAGAAACAGGAG
>CAZQDW010000118.1:0-1436 GCA_964592315.1 uncultured Candidatus Bathyarchaeia archaeon | reverse complement strand
TAGGGGATTCAGATGAAGTCGGTTATGGATGCTTCTTTTCTTCCTTGAAAGGTTATACCCATCGGTTTGAACGTTTGATTCAAGGCGGTCTTTAGGTTCCGTTCATAGTCTTCTACGTTTACTTCGCGGATATTTTTCACAAGCTCGGTCGGTCTTACGGTGAACGTTTTTCCTTTATACATGAACGGCTTCACTTTAATGAACGAGACTTCATCTCCCTTTTTCAGTTGTCCGCCCAGATCGATCAGTTGAACTGCGCATTGGTAGGGCTGGTGAAGCATGATCACTTCAGTTGCCTTTTCAAATGGGTCGAAGTGTAACCCCACCCTGTGTTCGAGATCCTTGAGCGGTATTCTTCCGGCCTTGAGATCGTTGATTGCCCTCTCAACAACATGTCTTATCTTCTCCTTCGCGTTTTCGAACTGAGCCCAATTCTTTGTTTCCTTTAGTTCCGCCACACAGTCGCTGAAGACCTGCTGAATAAACGTCGGCGAATCTGATTTTATCGCAACGACTCCTCTAACGTCCGCGGTTCCATCTCTCTCAATGCCAAAGTAAGCCTTCATAGCACGAGGCAGCACACATATGGAGTAATTCTTATCCACCGCCAGATCCAGAAGCAGGTTTTTCTTCACAGCCGTGATCAGCCAATCGATCTGTTCGTCATTGGGGCTGTCTAGAAACAGCGAATCGGTATCCCCGTAAAGGGGTCGGATGCCAGCACTTGCAGCCAAGTTCGAACTCTCCTGTAGGGCGTATCTTCCGTACGCTGTTATGGACTCAGCTAGGGCAGGTTGGGCGAGACCATGTATCCTTACGGTTACGCCATAGCTGGAGACTAGTATGAGCTTGAGTAGATTCGATGCCACCTCGGCTAGTCTTCTGTCTTCAGATGGTATTGAAGTGTCTCTCGATAAGGGCTTGAACCAGCGGATTCGAAGGTCTCTCAGGGCACCCACTAATATGGAGTACACGCCTCTCCTCAGTTTGCATACGTGATGGTCTTGACCGGGGACTCTGTTGGTCGCGCATTCTGGGTGGTTACAATCAACCGTTTCATAAGAGAGATTGTAAGCATCAATAAGGCTTGGGTAGAGACTTTCAAAATCAACCACAACCGTGTTGAAGTAGATTCCACTCTTAGGGTGGAAGGTGAGGGCACCTTGAATTCCCCTTTTGGTTTCGCCCCGTCTCATTTCATGAGACCTTGGTATCAGGATGTTCCTCTTCCTAAGGTATCCATGAAGCATAGACCTAATCCAGACGCTTACTTGCCGTGTGGAATAGGCCAAGGGCAAAGGAAGATTTGTCACCCGTGACAGCGTGAATACGAGATATCGCCTCTTTGGATCCATCTCCTCGGTGATTCCGAACCTTCTAAGTGGTATATCCGGAACCTTCTGTGAACAGAGAACAAAAAATCTCTCTATCAGCTC
>CAZQDW010000117.1:0-5712 GCA_964592315.1 uncultured Candidatus Bathyarchaeia archaeon | reverse complement strand
GCATACTCAAATCAGGCGATGTGGCTCCCCTCATACACGAGGGTTTGAAGAGGCTTGAGTACCGAGGCTACGACTCAGCAGGTCAAGTCACGATCTTCAGAGATAAGCTCTTCGTGAAGAAGGATAAGGGAAAGATCGCTGAGATACACGAACGCTTGAACTTCGATGAGATGCCTGGCAGGATAGGCATAGGTCACACTAGGTGGGCTACCCATGGTGCGCCGTCAAAGGAGAATGCTCATCCCTTCGTCGATTGTAAAGGTGAGATCGCCATCGCCCACAACGGCATCATCGAGAACTTCCAGCAATTGAGAGATGAGTTGACCGAGAAGGGTCACAATTTCACCTCCCGAACCGACACCGAAGTCATTGTCCACCTCATCGAAGAGAACATGAAGCTAGGACTCTCCTTCACAGATGCGGCAAGGGAAGCGGCGAAGAGGCTTGATGGAGCCTATGCTGTTGTTGCTATCTGCACAAAGGAGCCTGACAAGATCATCTGCCTCCGCAAAGAGAGCCCCCTTGTCATAGGTGTAGATAAGGAAGGAACCTACTGCGCCTCGGACATACCCGCTTTCCTACCTTTGACGAATCGGGCAGTCGTCCTCGAGAACGGTGAATGCGCTATCATCAAAGAAGATGGTTTTGAGATCAGGCGACTCGAGGATTGGGCAACGGTGGAGCGGAAGCCCAGTGTATTTCCTTGGAGTCCTGAGATGGCGGAGAAGACAGGGTATCCTCACTTCATGATAAAGGAGATTCATGAGCAGCCTCAGAGTCTCAGGAACTCTCTCAGAGTTCAGGAGCTCTACCTAGACCTGATGACGACCTTCTTGGACCGAGCGAAGACAATATACTTAGCTGCCTGCGGGACATCCTACCACGCCTGTTTGGCAGCTTCCTATGTCTTCTCTAAGGTCGCCGGGGTTCAGGCCAATCCTGTTATCGCCTCTGAGTTTATGTCACGTTACGGTGACACTGTTGATGTTGATACACTTCTTCTTGCTGTAAGCCAGTCTGGTGAGACCTTGGATACAATATCAGCTGTCATGGGTGCAAGGGATCGGGCTGGAACGATCTTAGGCTTGACCAACGTAATAGGCTCGACATTGACACGGGTTTCGAGGACCTATCTCTGCCAGCAGTCCGGTCCCGAGATTGGTGTTGCTGCGACGAAGACTTACACTTCTCAGCTAGCGACCTTGGCGTTGTTAGCGATAAGGCTTGGTCTGAAGCGTGGTAAGCTTTCGAAGGATAGGGGTGAGGCTCTTCTGAAGGAGCTTCGCACCATGCCTGAGAAGATTAGTGAGGTCTTAGAGAAGCAGGAGATAGAGATAAGGGAGTTGGCAGTCAAGTACAAGGATGCGGGTTGCTTCCTCTTCCTCGGTAGGGGTGTGAGCACCGCTACTGCTGCGGAGGGCAACCTGAAGCTCTTGGAGATCACGTACATTCCTTCAATAACTTATCCTGCTGGAGAGAGCAAGCATGGTCCCATCAGCCTCATATATAAGGGGTTCCCCGTTGTCTTCATCTGCCCTAGGGATGAGACGCACAAGTCGGTCATAGGTAACATCATGGAGATGAAGGCTCGTGGGGCGACGATCGTTGCTTTCATCGAGGAGGGAGACGACGAGGTTAAGAGGATAGCTGACGACTACATCGAGCTGCCGAAGGTCAGTTCGATCTTCACGCCTGTACTCTATGCTGTACCGTTGCAGTTGTTTGCTTACTACATGTCGATTGAGAAGGGATTGAACCCTGATCAACCGAGAAGTCTAGCGAAGTCTGTTACAGTACTGTAGATTAGACTTGCAACGGCTGTCATTATGTCATTTTTTAGCGTTTCAAACTTGCATTCTGAGGTTATTCTTCGATTTCTCAGAAAAAGTTGGGAGATATTTGTCCATTTACCTGTACAGGTGGAATCTGCGGTAGCGGTCGAGTATTTAGGCTATTGTGTCGTCTAAGCTGATCTCCTTCCCTGCCTCTACGAGGACGACACCCTGAACTTTTTTAGAGTTATCGACGGTTTCAGCCTTTATGCTTATCACAACCATCTTTCTTAGCCAAGGCGAAACGCCCTGTCAACGCTTTTTAAAGTCGGTTCACATCGAATAATGACAAAATGCGAGTGTCCAAAAGTCTTTTGTTATTTAAAGTGCATTATGTTTGTTGTGAAAAAAGCGATCGCCTCTAGGTTATCCGAGGAGCTGGTGAAGAAGGTAGACCGAGCAGTTTCAGAAGGGCGTTTCAAGAGTAGGAGCGAGGCGCTGAGGTCGATCATTGAGGAGTACCTTACTGAACATCCAGAGCTGTTCCTAAACGAAGGAATCCAAGAATTACTGGCGAAGGCACCAGCCTTGTCAGATGAAGCATTGGACCAGCTGGGATCTAGAATATTCAAGAATCTGAGTGTGGCTAAGTTCGTTGCCGAGGGTCGGAAATAAGCACACGACTCTATCTCGACCCGAGCATAACACTAAGTTTGTACAGTTTCAGTTCTTGCTGCATCGCCTAAGACTCTGCGATTGCGATGTACGTCGTCTTTGTTGGTCCTCTTAGACAGAGATACGTTGTGTTTAGCAAGGTTCTGCCGATGAGGGTTTCGTATCCGTTGTATATAGGGGCGTAGGCTCTTGTTCTCACCCATTTGTCCAGTATTCTGACGGAGACGAGGTAAACGTCGCATGGAATCTCTACGATCCCCGCCCAGAGGGATTCGTGGGTGTCGGGAGGTCCACCCTCTGCGAAGATTATGTCCCTGACCTCTTTGGATATGAGAAGCCCCTCGTCCAGCCCGGTGTCGATTAAAGCCAAGGTTCCAGCAGATGTCCTCATGCCCTTCCGAAAGATCAGAAGCGGAAGCACAGGAGCCTCCGTGGCTCCCTCAACCTGGGCGTAATCAGACTCGTGCATTACGGATAGGTCGCAGCGCCTCATCCTGGCATTTCAACTCCGCTTTCTGGAGGTATCTCCTCGGACCTCTCAACCTTGTTGCCAACAATTCTTCTGGCGTGGGGGAAGAACCATCCTCTCCTCCGTTCTCTGAAGGAGAATACTCTTTCCCTTGCTGTTTTCGTCTCTTCCACTATGCCCAGTAACTTGAGGCTTTCCAGATATTTCTCACAGGTCTTCCAACCTATATCCGCCGCCTCTGCGATCTGGTTAATAGATTTGGGAGAATCGTGAAGAGCGGAGACAATCTTCTTCACTATTTCAGTTTCCACAACACCCACCTCTAAGCGCTTTGAGAATACTCTCTACATATAAAGATAATCATCTACGTTTCAGTTCATGCCTCATCGTCTAGAGGCTCTACAATGGGGAGAATCTGAACTGCCTTCTAACACTTGAACACCCTCACCAATCCACAAGAAAATTGACATAACAACTGTTGCTACCCCCCTTTCAGAGCAATCGCTATCTTGGAAATACTTAAAGACCCCTTCCCACCCCCTTTAGTTTAGAGGATTCAAAGAGGGTTCCAGAATTGTTCGATGTCCTGAAGGTCAGAGAGGACTTCCCAATCTTGAACAGTGGCGTGATTTACCTAGACAACGCTGCGAGCAGCTTGACGCCTGACCAGGTTGTGCAGAAGGAGGTTGAGTTCTATCACGAGTACAGGGCTAATGTGGAGCGGGGAGTCCACAGGATGAGCCAGCGTGCAAGTCATGAGTATGAGCATGCTCATGACCTCGTGGCAGGCTTCATCCATGCTGGTTCGGGCGAGAATGTTGCGATGATGAAGAACACGACAGAGGGTATAAACTTCGTCGCCAACGCCTTCGACTGGAGGAAGGGCGAGAAGATCGTGACGACAGTCATAGAGCACCACTCCAACTTCATCACGTGGCTCAGGGTGGGGCGACGCTACGGAGTAGAGGTGAAGGTTGTCAAGTCAGACGCCGAAGGACGCTTCGATTTGGCTGATTTTGATCGGATGATCGACGACAAGACGAGGCTCGTCGCAGTGACAGCTGTCTCGAACGTGCTGGGCTGCCTTGTGCCTGTGAAAGAGATTGCTAAGATAGCCCATGAGCATGACGCTTATGTGCTTGTTGACGGCGCCCAGTCTGTTCCCCACATGAAGACCGATGTCAAAGACATGGACATTGAGTTCCTCGCCTTTTCGGGGCACAAGATGCTTGGACCCACAGGCTCTGGTGGGCTCTACATTAAAGGTGACCTCCTCTACGAAGTGGAGCCCCTTTGCATCGGTGGTGGAACTATCGCCGATGTCACTATATCGGACTACGAGCTGGCTAGGAGTCCTATGAGGTTCGAGGCAGGGACGCCGCCTATCGCTCAGGTCATTGGACTCGGAGAGGCAGTGAAGTATCTCCAACGCATCGGCATGGACTCTATCGAGCGACACGAACGGAGATTGACGGAGAAGCTTATTGAGGGGTTAATGGAACTGCCTGAGGTGAAGGTCTACGGTCCTAGGGAGCCTAAGGAACGGCTCGGCATCGTCTCCTTCAACATCGAGGGTATGAACCCTCATGACGTAGCTCTGACGCTGGACGCCTCTGCGAACATCGCTATCCGATCGGGCAATCACTGTGCTTTGCCTCTCATAGAGGAGCTCCTAAAGGCTGGCATCGGCACCGCCCGTGCTTCAACGTATCTCTACAACACAGAGGAGGAGATAGAACGGTTCCTCGGTGCAGTGGAGGACATCATCAAGGCGGTCAGGTAACTTAAATGGCGACAGCACGCAGAAAGTTGCTCAAACTCAGCAACAGTGAAGCAAAGCAAGTAGAAGACGAGGTAGCCGTTGATAAGCCTGTAGAAGTCTATGTGGAGAACAACCATTTCAGAACCCTCTGGGCTTCGCCAGGTATGGAACGAGAGCTCGCTGTCGGGCATCTCCTCGCCGAAGGCATCATCGACTCCAGCAACGAAGTCGAGGCGGTCGTCCGAGGCTCCAAGGTTCTCGTCAAGCTGAAGACTGACCGAGAGCTCCGACTAGAAACATCCAAAGTATATCGAATCATCAAAACGGCTTGCGGAAGCGAAACCTCCGAGTCGCTCAGCCTCTTGGACAGGCTGAGAAAACCGAGAGTCGCCTCGCAGCTCCGTGTGGAGCCAGAGGCTGTCCTCAAGATGGTAAGCGAACTGAACAACCGTTCTAGAGTGTTCAAGGCGACGGGCGGCACTCACTCAGCAATGCTCTGCACTAGCCAAGGAGAGGTGCTCGCCTATGTGGAGGATGTAGGAAGGCACAACGCCATCGACAAAGTGATAGGACAGCACGCCCTTTGGGGCAAAAGCTTCTCCGACTGCATCCTCGTCTCCTCAGGCAGACAGCCGAGCGACATGGTCTTGAAGGCGGCGAGAGTCGGCATCCCGATGGTCGTTTCGCAGGCAGCGCCCCTCGAATCAGGGATAAAGGCGTCGGAAGAGACGGGTATAACTCTTGTCTGTTTTGTTAGAGGAAAAAGAATGAACGTTTACACCCATCCTGAAAGGGTGTCGCTAGACTGAGAAACATATAGCTGCTAAGACCGTTATGGCGAGATGCTGACACTCTCCTATGTCTATTTTTATCCCTTTGGAAAGCCGATCGGAAGCAAGTATATCGGTCTGTGGTTTAAGGGAAGTTTCAGGGTCTCGTATACTTTTGCGACATTGTAGCTTGTCATTGTGCAGACGCTTAACCCGAAGGAAGCAGCCTGCAGGATCAGGTTTTGGGTTGCATGTCCAGCTTCG
>CAZQDW010000116.1:0-5723 GCA_964592315.1 uncultured Candidatus Bathyarchaeia archaeon | reverse complement strand
ACAGGAACAGAGACGAAGGGACCGACAAGAACCACCTCACCCTGATCCAAAGCAGGGAGATCTGCAAGAAGATCCTCAGAGAAAGATTCGCTTGCGGCTTGTATCTGACCCTGATCGTTCTTATTTACGACCCTAAGAACTGCCATATTGGAACAGTTGCTCAGAATGTCAGGATCTATCTTTCTCGGTCTCTGACTGATAACCGTCAAAAAGAGACCGAACTTTGCCCCCTCAGCAGCTATTCTAGCGAGAATTTCTCTAGAGTATTTTCCACTCCCAAATTCGGGTGGAGCTGCAAACCTGTGAGCTTCTTCCACAAAGACGAAGAGGGGGAGACGAGCCCAAGGCTGTTTCTTGAATTTAGCATCGAAGATTTTTCTGAGGATCAGCCATACGAAAATATCTTGTTCATCACTGGATAGTCCGCTGAGAAAGATGTCTGAGATGTGCATTGGTTTGAAGAATTCTTCGATTGATGTTTCATAGTCGCTGAATATGCCTCGGTTCTTTAAGTCGTCAAGCCTTCGGATTATGTTGAAGATACGTTCCTTCTCCGTGGCTTTTTCGTCTTTCATATCTTCTTCCAATCTTTCTATCACATCTTCAAGACTGTAGGCTCCCTGCTTATCCTTTCTTAGCTCATTCAGGACGTTTCTCAGTACAATCATTTGCAGAGTTCCATCGATCCTAGTGAGGGCAGTTAGTTCAGCAAAGTCGCAAGAAGCAACATTAAAGCGTAGAGGTTTAACGTGTGGTAAATCAATCCCTTCAGCGCTCTCTGGTCTGTAAACTGTTACTTTGTCTCTGAAGAAGTCGTGGGCGACACCATCTGGGTGGTTCACCATGTTGATATAGTCGCCATGAACATCTATCGTGATGATCGTCGCACCCTTCTTCAGGAGTTCCTCCATCACCTTACCTGCAAAGTAGCTCTTGCCGTACCTTGTCATAGCCAAGATAGCCGTATGCCTGTGAAGCTCCCTCCCAGAGATAGGTATGCGGACAGATGGTCTATGGAGGAGACACCCCATCTCCAACGGAAGCTCCTTTTCAGGCAGGCGGAAGAACTCCATGATCAACTCGTCAGAAGCACGGTAGACAGGTGTTCCAGGCAAGGGTGGCGTTCTTGGTCTCCTGATCTCACGCTCTCCTCCTCCGCCGCTGCCGATGGGAAGATATCCAAGTATCTTCGCCGTGGCAATTATCTGGAGGAGACCCTCTGGGACGCCGAGTTGTTGCATCCTCTGAGCGGCTTCTGGACTTGTTCGGATGTTGTAGAAGGGGTGACTTGAGTAGAGCCCCTTGACCTGGCTTAGGACTGTGACCTTTTCTTTATCTTCTCCAACAGTCTCTTCTACCTCGATCTGGACGTATTCATAGTTTGAGGGTCTCACTTCACGGTTTTCTATATTGAAATTAAAGAATTCGGGATTCGCCTGCCCAATAACAGTACCATATCTGATGCTCATCGAATCGCCTCTCTAAGATCTCTGATTCTACTCCTTAAGACGATTCCCCTCTCCTCCATTCGATTGACTAAGAAAGGTTCATAGCAAGAGGTGTAGAGCTGACGGTCAAAACGTGCAAGCAAGTCTGCCTGATGGAGAGGAATGTTGTATTCAACATCGTTACAGAAACAGAAGGCTAGATTATCCAAAACTTCCCTCAATACACTGAGGTCACAGTCTTCTGCTACAAAGATGTTCGGCTTAACATTCCTCATAGAGGACGTTTTCCCGAGAGAAGAGCCTGAAACATCGACTCGAAAGGGACGCCCGTCTCGCCGAGGCTTCCAGTAGGTTATCGCTACAGGTGGTCTGGAGAAGAAGCCCTCCAGTGCTGAGACAACCCTCTCAGCCCGCTCCTTAGGCAGAAGCCCCCTGATCCTCCTATACAGGGAGGGAAGAGTGTCACCTCTTCTGTAGTAGATGGAGGGAGCAAGTAGGAGAGGATGACTAAAACCAGAATCCCTAGTCGATGCTTCAACAAGCTCTGGGTCACTTAAAGGCTTGACTCCTCCGAGAAGATCGTCCAGCAGCTTCCTCTCCTCCTCCTTCAGCCGACCCATCTTCTCCCTCAGAGAGAGAGGCGAAGTGGACTCGGCAATTATGTCGGTGAGCCGCCCGTCGATACCTGAACGGGCTACGATCTCACGTAGAAGGACCATATAAAGATAGAAGACGGAAGTATCCTTCGACAATGCCACAACGGGAAAGCCCCTGTCCCTGCCGAGCGAGTGAAGGGCATTCATGCTCTCGAAGAGCTCTGCGAGGATCTCTGGATGTGAAAGATACTCCCTCTCAGCATAAGGAAACCTGCTGAGATAGAGCGACCCATCCAAGAGAACAAGAGGCAGACTTCCGCTCCCAAGCACCTCTTCTGCAGCAGCTCTAGCAGCATTATACTCGGCTATGAGCCTGACGTAGCTAGGGATATAACCTTTGTCCCTGTCATCAAAGACCCTTCCAATATGGATCTTGACGCTCTTCCGTATACGGTGACCATTGTTCTTCTCCTCTGGACTGTAGATGAAGGCGCAAGCCCTGCCAATGGAGACCGTCCAGCCATGGGAATACTGTGCCCGCTGGACTCCACCATCTATGGCAACAAGAGTGAGGGAGGAGGACCTTTTAGCGGACCCGTGTTCATGCCACCTCTGTCTCAACGCTTCAATCACTCTGTCAGGAGGCGTTATCCTTATGTCCTCGCTCCTCAAGTTGCTCACAGTCTGCTCTAACTCCTCGTAGAACTCGTCGAAGAAAATGTCCCGCATCTGCAACACAGGCAACCTCAAAATAGACTCTCATCTTCTAAAAATTAAGAGTAATGGAATGGGGGCTTCTAGGATATATAAAGAAATCGATTAAAGCCCTACAGATCGGTCTGTTGAGCAGTTATTTCTCTGCTTCCTCTGGTTCTCTTATGAATCGGTATGTGATAAAAAGGCATATGAAAAGAGCAGCGATAAGAGCAATAAATGGAATAGTTCGATCGACCGTATACAAGTATCCACCAAGGAAAGACCCTAATGACGCCGGCACAACGAGCAAGAAGCCGCCGCTAGGTGCACGGCTTGTTGAAACCTGTATCCCCTGCTCACCTATCAACGCGTATATGCGCCCCCGTCGATCTCTTTGAATCATATCTGCAATAATAGAAGCGAAAGAAGGAATCACCATAGTATTCGAAACCGATAATAGAATGAGCGCAAAAGCAGCTCCCCAGAAGGAAGACATATTTAGGAAAAGCAATACGCAGATAGGAGCTAAGGCTATGGAGAAGAGTATGATGCGCCTAGAACCATATTTGTCCACAAAATAACCTGCGGGTATAGTCAATAATAGACTAAAGACCCCCGAAAACAACATTAATGTGCCCCAACTTAGGGCAGTAAGTCCGATAGACTCACTCGCATAAAGCACCCAGAAGGGGGCAGCTATCGCTATGAAAAGAGATTGGACAATTTGTAAGAGAACAATAGGGCGGAAAGAGCTTGGCATCCACTTGATTGTGTCAACGACGCTCCCATAAGATTCCTTTAGAACTCGGGGAATGTCCTTAGTAGAAAGGCTGGGATTGTCACCACTCAAAGTCTCCTTGAGGAATTTTAATCTGATGGCAGCGACCACTAAGCCCGCGATGAGCGCCGCTGTGTAGCATAGGCGCATAGCGGGTATTAGACCTGTCTTCTCACCACCAAGATACGTTATGGCTAAGCCGCCGATATACGGAGCTGTAATTGACAAGGCGGCTGGGAACGTTCTCTCCAAGGCGAATCCTCTTCCCCTAGTGCCGGGTGGAAGCGAGTCGGCTAATATGGCATTTAGAGCAGGAGAGTAGAAGTAGAAGAGTTGCTGAAAGAATTGGCCAACTGCGAGTGCCCTCCAGTCCTGCGCAACTATGAAGAAGATATAGGAAAGAGCATATAAGTTAGTAGCAACACCGATAAGTTTCACCCTCCCTTTACGGTCAGCTAAATACCCGCCTAAGGGTTCTATCATCATCCCTGCAATGACTCCCACAGAGTTTACTAATCCAACCTCAACAGGAGAGGCGCCTAAAGCAAGTATATACAAGGTTAGGTAAGGTGAAGGAATTGAAGAAAACAAACTCCACAATGCGCGACATACCACTAATACTCGTACATTTCCATGGAAAAAACTGAAGAATTCTTGAATTTTCGCCACACACAGTTCCTCAATATGGGTTTTAGGTATGAAGGAGGGTCGTCTTTTTATCTTTTTCGTTGTTGACGCCTGAGATAGGTATATCCAAAGCCATTTTAGTCAACGTTTTAAGAGAATTAACTCCGACGAAGCCTCTCTTTCACAGTCTTGTTTAGGATATCAAAGCCTTCTAGAAGATCATCTATGTTTAAAACTGCTTTTTCAAAGGGGCACATGTCTGTTCCGTCCCTGTTCATGATCTCCTCGACAACCTCCTCCGTGACACATCCTATCCCACAATTGTCCAGAACAGAGGCGCCTCTTTTGCTCAAGACCTTGGTATAGACATAAGCCGCTTTGAAATATCCTATGACAAGAGCAGCAGCCTTACCAACAACCCGATCCACAACGACCGAACCATTGAGCTGCTCCAAACCAAGAGCCTCAACAGCCTCCATAAGAGGGATAATCCCGTCCCCAGCTCCGGAGAAGATCGTCACCCCATCCTTGAGGATCATCAGATCCAAACCCAACACATCCAGCTGCTCCAGAAGCTCCGCCATATCCATCACACACCACGCATTGTTTAGGTGGGGCCGCCCGGATTTGAACCAGGGACCCCGCGGGCCCAAGCCGCGGATCTTAGACCAATCTAGACCACGGCCCCCCTCCCTTTAGGGCTTATGTGGATAATTTAATGTTTTGTGTGGGTAGAAAAAGGTAATGTTTGGAGAGGAGGAGAACGGCGTATATTCGTTGGTTAAACAGGAGAGTCTCATCCGCTTTGATTCTTCATCGATGCTTTGTGGTAGATCTTTGTTTCTAACTTAGATCTTTGTCGATCCTTTTAAGAGAAGCCTTCAGCTCTTCCTTAGCGAAATTCCGCATCGTTAACAGTTTTGCCACGTATTCGACTCCTCTCTGCATGCCTTCTGGCAATCCTAGAAGCTGGAACAGCTCCTTCTTGCAGGCGGCCGCCTTTAGTAGAGCTTCTCTTCTGAGCTTTGTCTCTATATGTATTGTTTTCCGTCTGTTGTATCCATATCCTATTCCATTAATGAAGGCGTCCGTGAATTCTTCTTGCAGGTTATTTGGCTTGAACAGTAGGTCGTCATAGTTTCTGATTAAGGAAAGGTCTTCAATGGATAACACATAGGGTTCTGGTCTACCATATCCGAAAGACATCGCAGCTGCTTCATCAGCCCTTGGAAGAGGGTTCATGACGCTTGCAAGGAAAAAAGCTTCGACCCTTTTTAGGTCTTTATCTTTGCTCCTGTAAGCCATGTGATAATCCGTCATATATGTGCCCTTTTCATCCACGAGATGATTGGCTGTGTGAGAGTTTGTCATGAAGCCACCGTTCTTAGGTATGGTTCCATGAAGGAGATCAGCATCGTGATGCGTTCGAAGATTGTAACCGCAGCTTGAACCCAACCATTTGAGAAAGTCCTTGATGTCACGAGGACTTAAGAGATCATCGACACTTGGGTGGAGAAATCCGTAGAGAATCTCATCGACTCTTACGTCTGTTGGCTGATCCATGAATATACAGGCAGC
>CAZQDW010000115.1:0-5739 GCA_964592315.1 uncultured Candidatus Bathyarchaeia archaeon | reverse complement strand
CTAGATTTTGCCTTCCATCTTGAGTTTCTTTATTCTTTCTTTGATGGTCTCTTCACCATATATTTCTGTTAGTTTCTTCTTCAAGATTTGGGCTATTTCTGGTCTTTCCTTAACGATGTTTTTCTTTTCATCAGGGTCGCCTTTCAGGTCGTAAAGCTCTTCAGGGACCTCCTTATTGTAAGGTGCATACATAAACTTGTACTCGGAAGTTCTGATTCCTCTTAGCCACTTTGTCTTATCTGGTATGACGACTCCACACGCCTCCATACACGCAGGCAACTCTTCCATCTTTTCACCATTTATGAGAGGCATCAGGCTACGACCTTCCACCTTTGTTCCGTTCAGATCTAGTGCATCAACGATTGTTGGGAGAATGTCGATCTGTCGAACTTGCTGCGTTATGATTTTTCCTTCAGGGAAGGTTCCTTCGCCAAATAGGATTAGTGGAACTCGGACAAGATATTCGTAGACGTGAAATCCATGAAATAATGTTCGCCAGGTTCTTTGCGTCTTGAGACCGATCTTCCTCTTAAACCATTGGTAACGCCT
This sequence comes from uncultured Candidatus Bathyarchaeia archaeon, assembly GCA_964592315.1. GTDB lineage: Archaea > Thermoproteota > Bathyarchaeia > Bathyarchaeales > WAQA01 > CAZQDW01. The sequence continues at coordinate 5,190 of CAZQDW010000115.1, read as the reverse complement.
GATTAATCTGTATAGATATTCATCGATCTTTCCCTCAAGGATTTTTTCTCCATGATCAGCGTGCAAAACGATTATAGCGTCGCTATCAACTTTTTCCAGTAGCTTTCCTAAGTAACCGTCCAGCGAAGAAACTGCTTTTTCATACGTGTTTTTTCCGATGCTGTTTCTATCAAACTTCTTTAGCATCCTGTTGGATGGATGTAAAGCCATAAAATGGACAAACACGAACCAAGGCTCTTTGAAATGGTTGGATTGGAACTTGTTCAGTAGGTCTTCCCCGAATTCCGAGTATATGTCATCTCTATAATGTCTAAAGTGATACTCGTCAAACCCTCGGTCCAAACCGATTGCCGGGTCTAGAGAACCTGAAACTTCTGCGTAGGTGTTGTAGCCATTCCTTCGTAGGATTTCCGCCATGGTCGTGCAATAAGACTTGAGCTTGTATCCACGGAGGGATCTGACACCATGTTGAAAAGGATAAAGACCCGTGAGAATGCTGGCTACACTTGGTGTAGTCGTTGTGGTTGTAGTTATCGCTTGTGAAAAGATGGTGCCCTTTTGACATAGTGAGTCGATCGTTGGGGTCTTACAGCTCCTTTCTTCTCCCCAACATTTGTCAGCTCTTAGACAGTCAACCAGAAGGAAAAGGACGTTCTTTTTTTGAGTCACGTATCTCCGCCTCTACATTAGAGGTAACCTATCATGGACTTGCTGGACTATTAAAAATAAGTTGTTTTTGTATGGGATCTATCTGTTTTTGGCAAACCACTCTATGAAGTTCTCTAGTCCCCTCTTGAAATCTACCTTTGGGGCATACCCCAGCTTTTCGCGCGCCTTCGTTATATCTGCGAACGTATCATGTACCTCTTCTCTTCTGGCATCCAAGTATTTCGGCTCAATTCCCTCTTTTTTTCCGAGCATGTTTAGTATCATCAGAACTAGTTTGTTTACAGATATTCGACTTCCCCCCCCTAGGTTGAAGACCTCAAACCCTTCGATTTCTCTCTCTGCTGCCAAAATCGTTCCCTGGACCGCGTCATCCACATATGTAAAGTCCCTTGTCTGCTCTCCATCACCAAAAATCATTGGGGGTTCACCGTCAAGAATCGCCTTAACAAACTTGTATATGGCCATATCAGGTCTTTGCCTAGGCCCATAAACAGTAAAATACCTAAGCGCAACGACGTTCATTCTAAAAAGCTTGTTGTAACATCGACAATAGTTTTCAGCTGATAGTTTGCTGCTTCCATAAATCGAAACAGGCAGGGTAGGATAACCTTCTTCTATCGGCAACCTCTTGGCAATTCCGTATACTGATGAAGAAGAAGCAAAAACAATTTTTCTAACGCCACATTCCTTCACCGCTTGAAGGACATTTAAGGTTCCAGTTGAGTTGACCATATGTGTCTTCAATGGATTCTCAGTCGAAAACCTAATCCCGGCTTGAGCAGCCAAATGAAAAACAACATCTTTTTTCTCTAGTATTTTTCTGAGCAAATCGTAGTTCAGGACATCTCCTTTCGCAAATTCAAAATTGGGGTTTCCAAGATTTTTTTCTATATTTTTCTCCTTACCAGAGTAAAATGGATCAAAGTTATCGACTATCGTAACATGATTTTGATTCTCTAGAAGCCTGTCAACGAGATGTGAACCAATAAACCCTGCCCCGCCAGTGACGAGGACATTTTTATTCTCTAATCTATTCATTGCGCTTCCTCAAGAAACTGAACCAACTTTTCAATGTGAGCCACCAAGCCAAATCTCTGAACTTGAACAAGTCCTTTCTTGGATAAGGACATCTGCAGTCTCTTATTCGACAGAACCGCAACTAAAGCCTTTCTCAATTCATCTACATTTCCTGGCGGCACTAGTAGTCCGGCGTCACCAAGAACATAGGGAATTCCACCAACATCACTTGCCACAATCGGTAGACCCATAGCCATGGCTTCAAGAAGGACGATTCCAAACCCCTCACTCAGGGATGGTAAGGCAAGAACGGTCGCCTTCGCCATATGATCCTTAACCCTCTGAGGAGGTATTGTTCCAACGAACTTGATGTTTCTTTTGGCCATCTTTTTGCACTTGTGATGCTCTTCTCCCCATCCACCAACAACCGTCATCTTCACCTTGGGCATTTGATTGACCGCTGAAATCAGATAAGTCAAGCCTTTTTCGCGTCGTGCTCCCCCTACATATAGAACTGTGTTCTGCGGCCTCTTTTCTGGAGGATGATAAAGAGATAGGTCTATTGCGTTTCCCAAAATCCTAATTTTTTCAGGTTCACAACCGAACTCAGCAAGTTTTTCTTTCATAACAGGGGTCAGAACCAAGATAAGGTCGCTTCGGCGAACAAACCTATACATAAAACGAACAAGTGCCCTCTTGAGCATACTCATTTCCAATATTCTTAAAACATCGGATCCCCTGCCCCAAGCGACCACAGAGACCCTCTTGAACCTAAAGAGCATGAGCAGGTACTTCACAAGCACAGCAGAAAAGGCGATTGGAATGAGCGTGAAGGCCAACATCACATCAGGCGGGTGTCTCCACATCTTCTTGAATGCAACTAGAGTCTGGGTTAAGAATCCGCCGCCGAAAAATTGAAAACTCCTTGTTCGATAAAATATCAATTTACCACCAAAATATTCATTGTATGGCTTTTCCTTCCCAGCACGGGCCACATTTGGCGAAGAAACCAAGCGAGAAATTACGGTGACCTCGTGTCCTCTTTTCGCTAATTCTCTAGCAGTGTTCCAACTCGCAAGCTCTGTGCCACCAATAATCGGGTACAGTTGGCCTGTCAAAATAGTTATTTTCATAATCCATGCGTCCAAAAGAATTTTTCAATAAAACCCAACTTAAATACATGTCCCAAAGGTTCGCTTATAAACGAGATATTGAATCTAATAGAAGATGTGCCTGTCTTGAATGTTCTAGTCACAGGATTAGGCGGTTTCATTAGCAGTTAATTGTTTCAGTTGTCTCTAACCAGAGGATAAAGCCCGTGGGTCGAGGTGGAAAACACACTGACGACAGCTTTTACCCCTCGAATATGAAGCTTAATCTAAGAAATCCGTTGGTCACAGATTTTGTAGAAGTAATCAACAGAAACTGAGGAAGTAATTGAGAATCCTTTAGTGGGATTAATCTTTATATTTTACTGCAACAGCATTGAAATTTATGAGCGAAAGAAAGCATACGACCATCACTATTCCAAAGCCCCTATACGACAAGATAAAGGCGCGGATCAAGGAGACAGGCTTCTCCTCCGTATCAAGCTACGTAACATATGTTCTGAGGCAGGTTATTTCCAGCCTCGAAGAGGAAGATAAAGAGGAAGTTTTCACAAAGGAGGAGGAGGAAAAGGTCAAGAAGAGACTGAAAGCGCTGGGGTATATTGACTGATTTTTTGGCTCTTCCATCTTTGACTTTTTCAGCAAAATTGCTGTCCCCTTTCACTCTCAGTCCTTGCCGCGATCGCCATTTCAAGAAGTAAGCGCACTCTAAAAGATGTCTGTAGCTTCACCGAAAAGCTTTTAAACTTGATAATGTCTTCTAATGTAGTGTCATTAAACTACATTGAAAAATATCTTGAGAAGTGGAGGCTACTGACATGGATAAGAAAGTCATAATCATTATTGCTGCAGTTGCCACACTAGCTATCATCGGATGTGTACCCACTCTTTTTGTGGCTCCAAGAGAAACGATAAACGTGTCAGGTGCATGGGCTCTTTACCCGATCATGGTCAAGTGGGCCGAAGAATACCAGAGAGCCCATCCAAAAGTGAGGATTGACATATCCGCGGGTGGAGCTGGTAAGGGCATCGCGGATGTCCTAGGTGGATTAGTTGACATAGGCATGGTCTCCCGAGACATTTTCCCAGAGGAGATAGAACGAGGAGCTTTTTGGGTTTCCGTCTGCAAAGACGCCGTGGTCCCCACCGTGAACGAGAACAACCCTGTATTAGAAGAACTTCTGACCACTGGCATAAAGAGACAGACCTTCATAGAAATGTGGATTAGCGGCAGCATAGTCACTTGGGGAGAAACAGTCGGTAGATCAGAGGTGACAGACGAGATACATCTATACACGAGATCTGACTCTTGCGGTGCTGCCGAGACCTGGGCCAAGTACTTGGGCTACAAGCAAGAGGACCTCCTAGGAATAGCGGTTTACGGAGATCCTGGACTCGCAGAGGCAGTTAGTGAGGACCCCCTAGGAATAGGCTATAACAACATCAACTACGCTTATAGTACGGAAACAGGCCAACCAGTCGAAGGGATAGTGGTGATCCCTATAGATCTAAATGAGAACGGCCGAGTCGATGAGGGTGAAGACTTCTATAACACTAGGGCCGAGATCGTGGAAGCAATAGCCACAGGAGCATATCCATCTCCGCCAGCAAGGGAGCTCTACCTAGTGGCGAAGAATGAGTTCACAGGCGCATCAAAGGAGTTTGTAAAATGGATACTATCAGATGGCCAACAATACGTCACTGAAGCTGGATATCTCCAACTATCTGAGGAGAGGCTTGAGGAAGAGTACGCAAAGCTGGAGTCACATAATTGAAAAATCTTTCCTCCTCCTTTCCACGCTATGAGGGGATGAGATGAACAGAAGGTTAAAAGATCTCCTTGGCAACGCAATTATGTTTTTAGCCACCGTTTCCTCTAGCCTAATCGTCTTCATTATAGCGTTCGCCCTGTTCCATAGATCCAGTTTAGTCTTGGCAACCCAACCCATAACCGAGCTGTTCCTTTCATCGTCCTGGCATCCCTCAAAAGGAGAGTTTGGGTTCCTCTCATTCATCCTCGGTACTGTCTGGGTAACGACCTTAGCCATGATTTTGGCGATCCCTGTCTGCCTCTTGAGCGCCATATACCTCGCCGAATACGCACCGGAAAAAGTTCGTGGCATCGTAAAGCCGCTCATAGACCTGCTTGCAGGCATACCCTCTGTAGTCTACGGGTTGTGGGGTGTGCTAACCATAGTACCGCTGATAAGGGATTATGTGGCTCCCCTTGTAGGAGTCACTACAACCGGCTATACCCTGCTCACGGGAGGCATAGTCTTAGCGATAATGGTCTTTCCCATAGTAATCTCCGTTTCAGAGGAGGTATTTAGGACAGTGCCATACGCGGCTCGAGAGGCTTCCCTTGCCCTAGGCGCCACGAAGTGGCAGACGGTGA
>CAZQDW010000114.1:1549-5747 GCA_964592315.1 uncultured Candidatus Bathyarchaeia archaeon | reverse complement strand
CCTTCCTTGACCTCGAAGCCTTGTTGCTTTAGGTAGTTAACGAGTAGTTTCGCTGACTTGTACTCCCTTAACCCAGGCTCGGCTAGTCGGAAGATGGTGTCACTCATTTCAGCCATGGTAGAAACATGAGCGTCGACCCACTCTATGGCTGTCTGTTTTTCCTCTGTCCATTCACTCAATAAGGTCCCTTCCCTGATCAGTTTCGGCGTTTCTATGAATAAAAGCATTGGAGGGTTCGCCAAGCTAGAATTATCGTGATCTTAAGTCAGCTATTATGCGTGAAAGAAACTCTCTGCTTTTCACCATGTTTATTGCGTTATTTACATCACTTTCATCCATTTCCAACACTATTGGGCTAAATTCCTTTGCCAAGATCGGCTTTAGCACTTTCCGAAAATCTATCTCCCCCTCTCCTAAAGGGAGGTTATCTGTCCCCTTGCCCGCTATTGTGTCCTTGGAATCTGACAGATGTATCAGATCAGTGTGGTCGATGACTAGTTCACAAAATCCTTCAGGAGTCAACTTGTCAATGTTAAAAAAGGCTTTCATCTCAGGATTTTGCATGATAACATTGCATGTGTTCTGCGCATGAGCAACATCAAAGCATAATCTCAATAAATCCGAATTCACCTCCTTCACGACTCGAAGAAGGTCATTAGGTGAAGCGGAGAAAATCAGATAGAGCAGCTGATTATGGTGTATACAGGCGTTGATGTTTTCTAGACAAAGGGTCACAGCCAAGTCTTCACAAAGACATATTAACGACTGAATGCCTTCAACGCACTTCTGAAAAGCTCTATCTCGAAGAGAGTTCATCTCATAGATCTTACGTAGTTTTGGGATGCTTTGAAAAGCGTGAAAAACGACGTGTTTACAATCTGTTTCAGCTGCTAACCTAACTACTTTCTCAAGACATGATAAGCCCCGTTTCCTATAGTCTTCATCGATGGCCTCTGAGATTGTTAACTCGCTTGGTGTATGGATCGAAGTAAACTCTAAACTGTCAGAGTAATTGCGAAGAATCTTTTGTATCGATTCAAAGGAATGCCTCAATTGATCTTCAAATGTGATTATTTCCACGGCTCTGAATCCCTTGGAGATTCTATCTTCTAGCTGAGAAGGGAAACATGCTGCCTTGGCTGCGATGACTAATGTCATGATCTTCTCCTTAAATCAATGTCTTCAAGGTTAAGCTTTTAATTCCCACATAAAAGTGTGAGGAATTAGGATTTAGAGCTTCCCTTTCCTTGATTAAACCTTCGCAAGGAAATTATAAGAGGGCTCTTCTTAAGATTAGAATGGGGGGAGCTCAACGTGGCTGAAATAAAGGGAGTCATGGTTTCAGCGTCTGAATTTTCTGAGGCTAAGCGCCTCTTCAAAACTCGGGAGAAGATCTCGGCTCTCGTTGAGAAGCTATTCAGTGAAATCGAGGAAATAACAAAGAGGAAGCTACCTAATCTGGGAGTTTGTCTTCACGATCAGTTTTCGGGGCAGCTCTGCGCTCCTCTGCCACACCTTCCCGCTTGGACAGATGAAACGGTCATTCATGTTTTGGCTAATGTGGACTGGTGGAAAGAGAGACACTTGGAACTTCTTAAGGGAGAATACTTAGCACGGGTGCAAGGTGCGTCAAACGTCTTTGAAGAATACTGCAGGGGATATGACCTCGAATTTATGATTTACCTGTTGTGTGGACACGAAGCCTGCCATCATCTTGAGCTTTTCCAGAAAGATGAGAAGTATTATACTGTGGCGCCACGATGGATCGAGGAGGGTCTATGCTTCTACATCCCATACGAGCTGATCAAGAAAAGAAAGAGAGGGATGAGTGAACTCGCCTTAGAGGTGGATCGGATCGTTTTTGAGGCGTTGAGCCAACCCTTCTCCGAAAGAGACCATTGGTTAGATGAGTTCTATGACCACGAGGCAAAATACTTGAAGGCTGGGTCAAAGTATAGGGGCCTGATAGACCTGTGGGACTATTCTGCAGCTGTCTTAGCCGTAGACGTATTGTCAGCAAGTTCAGAAAAAGGTCTCAGAGAAATCATAGATACCATTTCAAGCTCCTACGAACAGATCACCGAAAGTCTCGATAGAGCAAAAGCGAATCGAGAGTTTCTAAGAATACTCTTCGAAGAACTCAGAATCAAGGAAATCACTGTAAAAGATTTTTGCTCGGAGTATAGGATATGCCCAACTCAATAGCCCTTTTGTATATCTTCTCATCTTTCAGAGCAACTCAAAATTCTCATAAAGTGGTTCACTAGATGCATCCTTGAGGAATCAGTAGTGAGATTCATTGTGCTAAGTGGTGAGACCAGTTTTGTTCGTACAGCGTACAGAGGACCTTCCGAAGTATAAAAAGTATAACTTTTTATACTCTGTATTCTATACATCCTTTGGCGCTTAAGTTTGAGAAGGACTGTTGTCATCAAGGATGTTGATGAAGAGGTGTTTCGGAATCTCAAGGGCGAGGCGGTGAAGGCTGGCTTAAAGGTAGGCGATGCTGCATCTCAGGCTTTCAGGCTTTGGGTCCAACAGCGTTACCTTCAACGAGTCAAAGATATTGATAGACTAAGGAGAGCAGCCGAGGTGATGGATCGTAATAGGTTGGGGCTCATGGAGCGTGAGGATTGGTCGAGTGTGGAGGTCATAAGGAAATGGAGAGATCTCCGCAGACTGTGATTGTCGATGCCTCGGTGGTGGCAAAATGGTTCATTCCTGAGGAAGATTCCGATAAAGCGGTCAAGTTGAGGAATAGACACATTGACGGATCTCTAACCTTAATGGCTCCAGACTTGATCGTGTACGAGGTTGTTAATGCCTTGACCTACCACCCTGAGATCAGTGACGAAGCAATCCGAGAGGATATCGAGGCACTATTCATGATAGACCTCGAATTGGTGCCCCCATCAACAGAGTTGGTCGCGTCCATCGCTGACAAGGCCCGGCAGCTTGCCATATCCATATACGATTCTAGCTACCTCGTACTTGCTGAAATAACTGCAACAAACTTAGTGACAGCAGACAAAAAATTTTACGATAGAGTCAAAGAAACAAGGCAGGTGCTGATACTCGACGAATTAGATCGAAAATGGATTGTTTGAACTAACTCTCTCCTAAAGATATGTAAACTTCAATATCTAAAGGCAGTTGCATCATAAATCCGAACAATAGCAAGTTGTCTGGGATGTGGTGCTGGGGGTCGGGATTAAGCAGTGATTTACTAGTAGATTAACTCTGTATATGTTGCCGAACGCGTCCCTCATCCTTGTTGGTGTATCCTAGCAGAACTCTTCCATGAGCAGCTGATGGGCGGGTTCCCTGAAAGATATGACGATCTTGGGACGGGTCTCGCTAATTTCTTGGATAAGATGCTGTTTGCAGTTAGTGAAGAATGGATTCAGAAATTCCTCAATAGTTATGCTGCATTCCTCAGAGATCCTGATCGAAATAGGAAAACATATATTGAATTATTGTTTACCATAGCCTTGGAGGAGATTGTGTTGATATCACATGTTCCAGAAGATGATCCACGCCTTGAAGTAGCGGATATTAAGTATCCTGGCGAAAAAGGCGATGTTATCGCACATTTTGCCAAGCCGAAGGACGCTGTTAGGCTGCCTGGAGTAGTTGTTATTCAAGAAATATATGGTCTTGTTCCTCATATCAAAGATGTTACTAGACGCGTCGCCTTGAAAGGCTTTCTGGCTGTTGCTCCGGATGCTTTGTCGCCTTTTGGTGGAACACCGGATAATCCAGATGTTTGTCGTTCGCTTATGCAGAAGCTTGATGCTAAGGAGAACTTGAGTAATTTTGTCGCTGCAGTAAAATATTTGAAGACACATCCCAACTCTACCGGGAAGGTAGGGGTTATTGGCTTCTGCTGGGGGGGTGGGGTGACAAACCAGGTTGCTGTGAGCTCCCCAGACGTTCAAGCTGCGGTTCCTTTTTATGGCAGACAGGCAGCTTCTGAAGATGTTCCAAAAATAAAAGCATCTTTACTAATACATTACGCTGGTGAAGACGCAAGAATCAATGAGGGAATTCCAGCCTTCGAAGCCGCTTTGAAGGAATCAAAAATCGAATACAAGATATATATGTATGAAGGCGCCTTACATGGATTTTTCAACGATACTAGTCAACGATATCACGCGGAAGCTTCCAAACTTGCCTGGGAGCGGACAATTGCTTTCTT
>CAZQDW010000114.1:0-1449 GCA_964592315.1 uncultured Candidatus Bathyarchaeia archaeon | reverse complement strand
AGCTTGGCTCTTCCGAATGCTTTTTGCGCTGGACTCTCCAGCATCTCAACGAGTGGGGTCTCCTTAATATTTCCAAGATAGTGCTCAGCGTCAACATAGTGGTCGCATGAGTAAAAGTCTCCGTTGTGTTCTATGACTGGTATGTCGCCACAGGTTGGTCGGAAGATGCAGAGTGAGTGCTCCTGATTGAAGGCTGTTCTGAGGGCCTCTTCGAATATCTGTATTTTAACCCGTCCAATATCGCTTTCAATCCACTCATCGAAGATGGTGCATAGGAATTTTCCCCAGTCTTCGGCAGAGACGCTCATTTGACTGACACCAGTTCTAGTGTGTGACTCTCGTTCGACTAAAGGCAGGAAGGTAATGTACTGAGAATTAATCTCCTTGAAGAATCTGTAAACCTGGAGAGGAAACTGGACATTATAAGAGTTTACAACACACAGAATATCCGGGTGAAACCCGTGTTTCTGCAGTAGTCTATATCCCCGCATAACATGTTCATGGGTGGGTTTCTGGTCCTTGGTGACGCGATATCGGTCATGCATCTCCTTGGGGCCATCCAGGCTTAAACCGACAGCAAGCTCTTCCCTAGCAAAAAATCGGCACCATTCATCATCCAGCAGGGTTCCGTTTGTCTGAATACCATTAAGAATCTTCCTATTTGGTGGTTGATGCTTGCGCTGCAACTCGACTATTTTGCGGAAGTAGTTTAAGCCTAGGAGGGTTGGTTCACCGCCATGCCAAGAAAACCTGATTACCTCCTCCGGGGAAGCTTCGATGTGCTGTACAATGTAGTCCTCTAGGATCTCGTATGGCATCTGAAATCTCTCACCTTTAGGGTAAAGCCCTTCCTTCTTGAGATAGTAACAGTAATGGCAGTCCAAGTTACAGAGGGCACCAACCGGTTTTACAAAAACCTGGAATTCGTGGGAAGCTCTGCTCATTTCATAATTTTAAAGACGCTAGTCGGATAAAACCATGGGGGTTGTCCCATAATTGTTTTTTCAAGCGGTGCTTAAGCGATCTCAGTAAGGAGATTCAAAAAGCACCTGCGATAGTAAGTTATCTGATGGAGCATTCGTCTCGATGATTGAAATCCCTTGCCTCTGTCCTTGAGCCACAATCCGAACTTCAGAACTTCCGTAAGTTCAATGCGAGTGCGGGGGGTGGGGTTTCAGCACGAATTTACCAGTAAATTTGCACCTAGGAATAAACAAGTTCAAGCCCGCTGGTATCCACACCTATCTGGGTGCGAGTCCAAGGGAAAACTCTAGGGGAATGATTAGTAGTGGAGGGTGGAACTTGAACCCTCCTACCGGTGGCGATGTCTCCACTGACTCCCGCAAAATCCCCTTTTTTTGGTTCTTGATTTTCAACCACTCGAAGCTAAAAAGAACATCCTCCTGCTCACTAAGACGCAATTCGACTGGTTGAAGAATAGAGTCTAAT
>CAZQDW010000113.1:0-5758 GCA_964592315.1 uncultured Candidatus Bathyarchaeia archaeon | reverse complement strand
CTCTATAGAAGGAGCTGATTGCCTTATCATAGGGGCTGATGGAGCAATCAACATTCAGTTGAGACAATAACCACTTCACGCCCAGTTCCTTTGCCCTGACTACTTCTTGAAGTGGTGCCATATCAATTCCTCGCGAAGTTACACATTTCACTATTCTTTTGTTTCGCTTAAAAGATTGTGCATGCGAAATGAAGATGCCCAGATTCATACGGATTATTTAGTTCGAACTAGGAATCGCGTGACAAAGGCTAATGCTGCGCTTTTCCACGCAAAGGTCTTGGAGCTTCACCAGGACCGGTCCCTGTCCGCTGATTTCCACCGCTTCCCCATTTTCGAAGGAGAAATTAGCACCGATACCCTTATTTCCTGCTGCCACCGCGCCTCTCTTACTTACAAGCTATATAATAATATTAAGGGATGCTAGTTTTAGCACGATCTGTGATAGGATCTCCGCCCTGCACGAACGTGCGCTTTCACAGCTAAACAATCGCCACGAGGTGGCTGCTTACACGGATTATGAGGATCTGCTTGCTGATGAGAATGTCGATGCGATTGGTTTATGTGTCCGATGTAAGGAACAGGGAGCGATGGCTGCTCAAGCGCTCGAAGCGGGTAAACATGTCAATTCTGAGGTTCCGGCCGCGCACACCATAGAAGATTGCTGGCGGATTGTCACGGCTGTCGAGCGAACGGGATTGGTCTATCATCTCGCCGAGCAGAGAAGATATGGTGGATTCTTTGATGCGTGGCGAAATATAGTGGCCGAAGGGCGAATTGGACGTGTCACGTATGGCGAGGCCCAGTACTTTCATTGCTATCAACCTTTTTGGACCTTTCAGGACCCTGAGACTGGCAAGTTTTATAGTGTTGAAGAGTTGCCTTCACATCCAGAGGCGAAGCCAAATTGGCTGTATTATATGCCTCCGATTCACTATTTGCCGCACGACCTCAGCCCCATGCTCAAGGTGCTGGATGACCGGGTTGTCGAAGTGACGGCCATGAGTACCCGCACGCCCAGCTACTCACACCCCGAGTTCAAGCATGTTCCGGACATGCAAGTTGCACTGATGAAAACGGAGAAGGATGCGATATTGCGCATGGCGACCAGTTTTACGCAGCCGTTCCCACAACGCGATACTCATTGGTACCATGTGATAGGTACACGAGGTTGCCTAGAGTGGAGAAGATCCTGGTGTGACCAACCAAAAATGTGGCTAGCTAATTCGCAAATGCATGGCTTAGCGGAAGTAGATTGGCGCTGGGAGCGTACCGACGCCCCACCGGAGGCACACGGCACAGGACATAATGATACCGATTATTATGTTCATATCGCTTTCCGTGACGCTATGCTTGGGATCAAGGCGCTGGAATTTGATGTTTACCGAGCGATCGATACTGCGGCTCCAGCGATTCTAGCAGCGGAGTCGATTGCGCAAGGGACTAAGCTCATGCACGTACCGAATTTCCGGCCGAGTGATGAGCGCTCGGCCGGAGAAATGCCGAAGGAATTTTAATCATCTGTCGATGCATATGATTGATCTGAAGGAAACACTGGAAATGTGCTTAAAGTAAGTGAAAAGACCGTCATCTGAGACAGTGGAACTCTGTCGGTTCAATAGGTTTCTACGAGAAGGGAATCTTTTACTACAGAGTTCTCTGGACTTCAGCTGTATCCGGTCATGATCGAGAGGCATTGATGCCATGTCTAGATGCTTGTCCTCGCTTCTCACTTGCTCCTATTTTTGAACCTCAACCTCGATCTTGTGACGCCCGGAAGGTGATATGAGATAAACCCAGTTCTGACCAAAATCCCTTATATTCTGGAATGTCGTTTCTGAACAGTCGCATTTTACTGAAGAAGCATGGGCTTCTCCCAAAGGAATTTTTAAAATCATTCCATCTGCATAGTTGCATGTTGCGATAAACGTGATTCCCTCGTCAGTTATACTGAGGTTGCTAACCATAGATTTGGACCTCTCTTTCCACCATCTGCACAGCTCCTCGTTTCCCATATGTATCGCGATTATACCCTTTTGCTTAATATAGTTAAGGAACTCGTCAATGGCTGCTCTGCATGCTGGATACCCTCGTATCTGCACCGTATGGTAGAACATGTTCATCGTGAGGTGGTATTTAGCCGCCATGTCTACGACTTTATATATTCTCGGGAAGTCGGTGGTATAGTCCGTTCTCGTATAACCCACCTCATAGGCGGTATGAGGCATTTCCAAGAAATCTATCCTCTTGTTTCCTCCCTCGTAATCGTCGTATATGTGAAACGGATAAGATGTCCCGAAGGAGAACCCGAGCAAGTTTATCGGATTTATGGGAGGAAAACCTACGTGGCAGAAACTGTTGTCAGCACATATCCCTGAAGCAAGCATCCATTCAGCCGGCTTCTCCCAGTCAGTCCACAAGCTATAATGGCAAACTACGCAACCAGGATAATTCCCATATTTCGTTCGGAACGCTTCAGTCTGCTTCTTTATGTCTGACTCCTTAAACCTCAAGGGATGTTCATAGCCATGAATAAAGTTTATGTGAAGCGACACCTCGTGGCCATTCGCTTCGATGGCTTTGGCTTCTTCCACACTAAGGCAGAACTCTCCATTCTTGTTGGGCATCACGTTTACGTGATAAGGTAACCCTCTGCTCTGCATCCAATTTGAAGCCCAAAGCTGATCCCCCGGGACACCTTCGTCATCTCCACCCCAATGGAAAAGGGCATCAGGAATCTTATTTCCAAGAGGCGGTATCTGATGTATGAAAGGTTGCTTTCTTTGTCCTATCATATTTTGCAAGAGGAAGAGTATCTCGTCGGCATAAAGGACCTCAGGCTCGTTTTCCCCTATTACAATAAGATCACTTGTTCGAAAATATCCATCTCCATCGTAATCGGAGAGTATGGGCCGCCCTTGGTGAAGAACCCATATCGTCTTTGGAACATTAAACACAAAATAGCAAGCTGTTCCCAAGCCATGCTCCTTTACCGTTATCGCCGGTCTCCCCGTATCTCCTCCCCTCACATTATAGAGTCTAGAAATCTCGGTGGAGTCTATCGGTCGACCTCGGTTGGCGGGGTCGGCCTGAATAGTCACGTTGCGTATATCAGAAAATATTAGTAGTTTCTGATCTGGATGTAAGTAGGAGTGAATCTCGCTAGTTAAGGTATGCGGTCTTAAGTCGAAGTAACCGGATAAAGAGAAGTCATCCGCCTGAAGAGTAGTTGAGACATGGGTGTTACCGAATAGTGAATCCAGTCCTTCCGTTGCAAAGCCTATTAGGATGCCTCCTTTCTTAACCCAGTGATCTAGATTTGTAGTCATGCTCTCGGTTATGTGCTCCGCCTTTAGGTTCCCTAAGATTAAGACAGCGATATGAGCTTGCAAGAAAGATTTTTCCTCTAGTCTATGCCTAGAGATCTCCTTCGCTCTTAATCCCAGCTGATCGAATATCTCTTTGATGTATTCATACCAGTAGTTCTTACCTTTCTGATTCGCTTCGATTCTTAAGTCAGAATCGTAGACATATGCTGTAAGAAACTCACATGTAGTTTGTATTCTTGACATGTGATGAAATGGTAAGCGTCATCTATTTAAGTATATCATTTGCATGTGTTTAGAAGGGCAGCATCCACATCGAGTTCAAAATCAAGGAGATCGCTACGCTGAGTGTTATTGCTATACCTTCACCCATAGTTAAACCAGCTGCAACCAGTCTGCTTGTGAATCTCCATTTATCACCAAGTTTATAGGCTAAGATTTTGCTAATAACTCCACCCATGAAAATTGCCACTGCAAATGGGGGTAGTGATCCGGTTCCAGCAGCCAGTCCAATGTATGATAGGGGTATTTTCGTGAGAGCTAGAGCGAAATAGATACCGGTTCCGATGATGAAGGAATAGAACATCCATAAGAGGTTGAATATTCCCATCTGTACGCCTTTAATCCATAGAGATGTGTAGGTCGCTTGTATTGGCCAATAGATCTGGGCTCCTGGATACCTCGCTGAGGGAATGGGAGCCATCCTCCAGAGAAGTTCAATGTAGATGAAGCCAACTATGACTGTGAAGGGCAGAAGGAGAAGATACGCCTTCACCATGCTCATTGCAGAGGTTCTAGTGAGCTGAGCAACTTTGAACGATGTAAGCCATCCCCCTCCCTGCTGGGTCATAGGGTTTGGAGCAAACCAAACATCTGCCTTTTGGTAACCACTAAAAGTGAACATCATTCTTTCTAGTTCTCCAACGTGGATTGATGCAGTAACTCCTGCTTCACCTCGCGTTCTACCCGCTATCAATGTTGTAAGGAAGGGCATACCCACAATAAAGGGTATGAACCAGAGATTGGCAAACAAGAAGTCTGGAACTAGAATCGCGAATATTACTGATCCACTTATGAGCGATGAAATCAGGGGAACTATGATCAGAAATTTCGGAACAGGATCGGAACGTCTTTTTTCTGCGGTTGCAAATGGATTAGCTAAGTGCGATATTACTCTAGTCAGATAGCGTGGGTGATGCAGTAGAGGCGCGATTCCAGCAGCTAAGGCTAGACCAATCGTGATGGTAGCCCAGAAGTACATGATGCTTCGCTGTGCTGCTAGCTGGATGTTCATGCCGGGAATCCACCAAGACTGGTATCCAGCCAGTGCTGGGTCGGTGTCTGGGCTAAGTCTATAGGCAACTGTCATCCAGTTTCCAAAGAAGTATATAAGAAAAGAGCCAATCATCTGACTCACAGCAACAGAGAACGGAATTACAAGCCCGGTTGTATAGGGGATTATGTCCGTAGCAAAGCCGAAACATGCACCTGGGAAACTTCTCTCTACCATGAGGGTCATGTCAATCCAAGGGATTGGCACCAATTGAAATTGAGAACCTGTATAAGCTTGTATGATAAATGGCGCAGCGTAGACCAGAAAGCCCCACAAGAACCCTAAGATTCCAAAGATTGAGAGGATTCCTGGAGCTTCGCGTTCTCCGCTGGTCAAGGATACTATGGCGACAGCGTTCACCTGTTCCATAGGGAAAGGTAGGTCTTCGACTTCCATGTAAAGCTCTCTAGCGATGAACCCTAAGGACATCGCCAAAATAGTGTTTATGCATAGCCCCGTTAACATGAGGAATATAGGTATAAGCCAGTCGGGATGGAACAGGGTTCTCGTTTCGAATGTACTGCTTCCCATAGGAGGAACCCACCAAGAGGGGAGCTCATCCGTAAGTCCGAATTTTGCCACGATCGGCGCATTTCTGAACCACGCCCTGTAAACTAAAGATAGAGGGAGAAACTCGATTCCCGCCAGCATGTATACAAGGTAGGCTTCCTGCTTCGTAAGGCGTTTTCCAAAAAGATCACTAAACTTGACCCAGAGGAGCAGCATGAACCATGCTACTGGGAAGCCGCCTTGGCCAGTAACGAGTTGGAGATATATAAGGGCAGGTATGAAGATCACTGTCGCGTACATTGCGGCGATGAGTGATCTAGAGGTTAGGCCTGAACGGAACCCTGAAGGCTGATCAAGTTCAGATCTTATTTCTTCAAGCGGCTTCAGAAAATTCCACCTTGTGATATTTTTCTCTTTCGGTTTCTGACAGCGTCCTCCACAGTAAGAACTGTTCCCTTAAAAGATTCAAAGCATCCCTGTTCAGCCTCACCCATTCTTTTGTAGCTCCCCCCGTTCTCCTTATTAACACCCTGTATTCCCAGCGATCCTCTCTTGCTTTGGTGGCTATGATCTCCATTTTCTGGGTCACACC
>CAZQDW010000112.1:0-5768 GCA_964592315.1 uncultured Candidatus Bathyarchaeia archaeon | reverse complement strand
ATTCAAAAGAAACTCCCTGAAAAACCTCAGAATCTGGGACTGAATCCTGAAGATGGAGGAGGTATGTGGAGTCCTGAAATCCATGAACCTGTTGTCAAGCCGAGTATCCAGCTCCGCCTTCACCATCTCCGTAGGATCAAAGGGCAACGGTGAAGCCGCCTTGTTCAACACCTCAATCTCCTTAGGAATGAACTCAACACCTGCTTGACTGATCTCACTGAGCACAGCAGAACCCCTAACCTTGACAACATCCTCCCGCCCCAGTTCCGAGGCTATTCGCCACACCTCAGGGTTATCCTCCACCTTCACCGTGACTTGAATAACTCCCGAGGCATCGCGTAACAGGAAGAAGAGTATCTTACCGAGAGGTCTCTTTCTAGTCACCCAACCAGCCAGGGTTAACTCTTCTCCGATCTTCTCCTTCGCTTCTTCGATCATCGTCCTCCACAACACGGGACCACCCTTCCACCATTAACCCTGAGAATAGGTTATCAATCTCAATAAAAAGTTTCAGTTGATGAAAGAGATTTAGGACTCACACCTACACGAACTCGATCCGCAGATTAATGTTTCCAACCTTCTTAGCGATCTGCACAAGAGCCTTCGTCCTCTTCGAGCCAGGCTGCTGCCTCCCCTTCCCCTTTAACACAACCTTCGTCTCCGTTGTCCCATCTGGAAGCCAAATCGTATTTATGGTAAGTATAGTCATACCAGAGAAGAGATCCTCCAAAAAACGTCGACTGGAGACCCCCTTCTCAAGGACTTTGACACGCTTACCACCAAACTTATCACCAATGGCCCTGGTAAGACGTCCGCCGTAACCGAGAAGCTTTTCGCTTTCCCCTCGCCCAACCACGAGGATTAGAATACCCCCCTCCTGGAAGACACTATGCAAGGTGACTTCGTGGAGAGAGGGATACTCCTTTTCTAGGCTCAGTAGAAGTTTACCTACTTCCATGTACTGTGACGTTATAGAACCGCTTTCGACCAGCTTTTGGCATTTCGCACATAGCATTCCGCTTCTAAGGCAGAAATCGCATAGCAGTGTCTTCACCGATTCACCCTCCGACCAAGTGGAGGAGCTGATGGAGATGCTGACTACTTGGGTCACCGTGCTAACGTGATCTCCATGGTACTCACGTTCGACGTACGATTTTCCTCTGCCGAATGGATCTCTTCCGTACCAATAGTGATCTTCTTGACCTTCACATCCGGCATAAATCTGCTCCGCATGATCTCCGCGACATCAACTGCACGGTTTATAGCCCTACCCCTAGCCTTAAGGATAACCTCCTTCTCGTCTCCTCGGAAGAGGGTTATACAGGCTAACACGTAGTTCAAAGCTGGCTTATTTCCAACGAAAATAGTGTTGGATCTTGACATCTCAACTCCTCCTTTTATGTGGTTCCTAGAATACTAACTATTTACCGTTAAAAGCTTATCGTTAAAATCTACCGCGTAGTGTTAAATACCATTTAGTTTTCCTGAACAGTTTGACGCCGTCAAAGTCGCAGACGTATTCAAACCCTGACTCGATGAGTTTACTGGCTTCCTCGACATTGTGGGCGATCGCGGAAAAGAACTCGTCACAACTCGCTTGGAATAGGGCTTTCTCGATTGTTATGTAGACTAGTGTGGAGTCTATTCGTTTGTGTCCGAGTTCCTGCTTTACATAGAGGATGTCCTTGGTCTTGTGGTAGAGCATCGTCGCGTACCAGTGACGGAAAGTGTGGAAGTGAATCTTGAGAAGCCTTGGGTTGCCGAGTTTATACGCCATCCGCTTTCTTTGAAGGGAAAAGTTCACCTTCATGGAAGTGACGCTACCGAAGAGGTGTTCCTTGTCCCGTGGAAGCTTGTTTAGGATAGCGATCAGGTTGTCCGACACAGACTTGATCCTCGGCAGGCTATTTTTCTCAGGGTTGTTGAAGATTATTATTTTTCGTGCAAAGTCGATGTCTGTCCATGTGAGGCTTGTAGCTTCGCCGATCAACTGATCGGAGAGTGCGACGCAGCTCGGTTTTCCTCTTTTCGCCCAGCCTCTTCTCCCCCAGCTCCGCCTTAATCCGCTGGATTTCCTCGAAAACCGCCCTAACCATAAAGTCGTACATCTCATCGGTCTTCAATCTGATCCTCTCCGAAAAAACGATGGGTCAAGCGATGCGCCACGGAAAAAAATTCCTTTAAATAACCGTCGGGGAGCAGGTCTAGAAGGGTTGCTTTTGCTTAACGGGGCTACGAAAAAGGCTCCTGTAGAACACTTTTTTGCAAAAATCTCGAAATATGAAGCATAAACTCTTCTTCATAGAACCGCTCGCTGGAGACTTCCCTCGCGACGGCTGTCGATTAGGATCTCGCCACGTTCCAGCCCTCTAGGAATCAGAGAGGGGTACACTACCGGGAACTTCTTGCCGAGGAGATGAATCAATTCCAAGGGTGTGGTGAGGTTCACAACTTCACGCCGTTCGTTGTCGTGATAACCTCGGCTGACGAGTATGCGTCGTATCGCTTGCTGTTGAACGCCTCTTGGGCTTCTCCTTCCTCGATGAGTCAATTTATTCGTCTAACCTCGCACGCGAAGCTTCGCGGCGGGAAGCGCATGCATCGAGATCGATCAGTTGAGATCGCTGTTAAAAACAGTTATTGGTTAAGATTATCAATAATGGTTTTAACTCATGTATCTTAACTAATAATTGCATGGTGAGGAAGGAGCAGCGATCAGTCGCCTTAAGCCCTGAGCTAATCACGTTCATTGAGGAGCATCGGGGTAACTTCAGCTTCAGCGCCTATGTCGAATACCTCTGCCGAGAAGGAGTCAGAAGCCTAGGTCTGGAGCAAAGCAAGGTGGGCGAACCAGTTGCCAGAAGGGCGATTATCAAGGCTCGCTGAGGCGAAGGTGAGGCTGAACTGGAGGCAAAAAGAGGTACCTGAGCTCGATTCTGACGACATGCTCTCGGCCTACGAGAAGGGAGCTATGAGGTTTGACGAGCTGCGGAAGATGTTGACGAAGGCAGGTTGCGAACTTATGAACCCGGAAAACGAAGCTGGGCCTTCTGCTGTGAGCAAACCTTGAATCCATGGACCTAGACTATTTCTCTCCGATCCCAGACACCACCGATCCCTTCTCAGGCCCCATGGGACTCATTCAGCATATACTTGCCTTCCCTTCAAACATAATCTTCTGTTATCTCGCCGTGTCTTTCTGTCCCGCCTCTGTCCTATCATGGAATAATTCTATCCGAAAAAAATTCACAAGGAAAGAGATCCGATGAAGATTTGACCGAACTCTATGCCTAAATTCTTTCAAATCAACTCGGATATTCAATAGACTGGGAACAATTGCTTTCCCAGATCAAAGTAGCGAGCCTGATTCAAAATGTCTGTTGACTTGGAAACTGTGGGTCAGCCAGTTGGAGATATTCCCGTCCACTTTAGTTACAACATTATTGAACTATTCTCTGGTCATCTCTATAGTTCGCCTATTAAGGCAATAGAGGAACTTGTAGCGAATTCTTATGACGCCTTTGCCTCTCGATGTATAATCTTTGTGCCCGAGAGAACAGAGGATCAGTGCGTTTGGGTTTGGGACGATGGCGACAGCATGGACTTGGATGGGCTCAAGATACTATGGCTTGTAGCTGAAACCAACAAGAGAGAAAAAAAAGAGGAAAACCGAGCACAGAAAAGAGGTCGATTACCAATAGGCAAATTCGGAATAGGAAAACTAGCAAGTTATGTTCTTGGGAGACGTATTACTCACATTTGCAAGAAGAATGGAGAATATCTTGCAGTGACTATGGATTATGGTCGTATTAGTCAAAGCGAAAAATACCAAGAGCTCACTCTATCTGCGCGTAAACTCTCGGAAGGACAAGTTCTGGCCGTTGTTCAGTTTGCAGCAAAGCCCCTCTTGGACAAGTATGGTATTGACATTCTAGGAGTGAAAGAGAGTCATTGGACCTTAGTAATAATTGACAATCTGAAGAAACAGCTCGATACTGGCAGGCTTGGCTGGATTTTGTCCACCGCTCTTCCTCTAAGACCAGATTTCAATTTGTTTTTGAACGATAAGGCTGTAGTATCAAGCAAAATCAAAAAACCAAAAATCAAAGAATGGCAGATCGGTAATGATGACCCAGCCGCAAAGAAGCTTGAATACGACACTGGAGAGGAGAGGGGAATACGTGAACCATATAACTTCTTCGTTAGAATCCCTAAGTACGGCAAGATATCGGGTATGGTCGAAGTATT
Source organism: uncultured Candidatus Bathyarchaeia archaeon (assembly GCA_964592315.1). GTDB lineage: Archaea > Thermoproteota > Bathyarchaeia > Bathyarchaeales > WAQA01 > CAZQDW01. Next base: position 1,520 of record CAZQDW010000112.1, on the reverse strand, counting down.
CCAGGATGTCATAGACACTGGGAAGTCAACACAGATGGGACACAGCAATGGTTTCTTTGTGATGGTTAGGGAACGACTAATCAATGAGAATGACAACCTCTTCGGAATCACGAATCTGCCACACCTAGGCTTTAACAGGATTAGGGCCGTTGTTTATGCTGATTTCCTCGATAATTCCCTGACCGCAAGTCGTGAAGACATCAGCGACGCAGGTGCAAGATATGCCTTACAAACATACCTGAGGGCGCTATACAATGTCGCTCGCAGTTACATCGAGAGTGAGTTTGATGAGGAAGCTAAAAAGGAAACGCTGGAGGATCATCTTAGGAATTTACCAGGTACTCTATTGTCTTACCCTCTCCGACAGGCAATCGAAAGAATCACCTCGGAGCAGCAAACAGGTTATTCGATAAAGGCGGAACCGGGAAAGAAACCAGTTGCCACTATTGAAAAAATAGAATTGAGAGAAGACGACATCGGCGGTCCACTCGCCACCCTCGATGAAGGAAAAATCTACATCAACGCCAACCATCCATTCTACAGAGATTATGCGGATTATCCAGGCGTACGCAAGTTTATGGTTGCCGAGGTTCTGCTTGAGGCATATATGGTCGATGCAGGCGTAAACGAGGAACAGACGCAAGAAATCCTCAGTAGACGTGACCAATTGTTGCGAACGCTGGCAAGTAGATTCCCTGAGGATGCCATAGAGGTGGCCGAGGCGATTCGTGCGGCCGTGGCTTCGCAAGATGATTTTGAGGTCTCCTGTGTTGATGGTTTTAGGATCTTAGGTTTCGACGCGACTCACTATGGGCGAAAGGGTAGGCCTGATGGCTTTGCAATGGCACCATTGGGTATACAGAATGGTGGTTCGCGTGCGTATTCAGTGACCATTGACGCAAAGAGCACCCAGGATGAAGCAGTAAAATCTGGCAACATTGGAGCCGCGACTATATCACGTCACCGGGACGAGTTCAAGGCAGACTATGCTGTTGTTATAGCTCCTGACTATCAAGTGTTAGAAGGCGAAGAGTCCAAAGCAGTGAAAGAAGCACGTAGAGAAGGGATCTGCCTAATCCGTGCAAATGATTTTTCTGACTTAGTGTTGGGTTCTGCAGCTAGACCTGTCTCATTGGAGAAATTGCGCGAATTATTTGCACTATATTCACCAGAGGAAACCACGGAATGGATTAAGAAGTTTATCAGCGAACCATTCGATATGCCGCCTATTGTAGCGATTCTTAAGACGGTTTGGAAAATACAGCAAGAAGACATACGAGATGCGCCTGAGGTGATAGCAATCAAGTATAAGGAGCCTAAGCTGCAGAACTATTCGAAGGAGGAAATTAGGGGATGGTTACTCTCAATTCAAAGAATGGTCCCAGAGTTAGTTGTTGTTCTCGGTGACAAAGTTCAGCTTAACCAATCTCCGGAAAACGTGATCAGTCAATGTGCTGCAGTCCTTAGGAAGCTTCCTTCCGACATTATGACAAAACCGACACTGGAGGCTCTACAAAAAG
>CAZQDW010000111.1:0-5840 GCA_964592315.1 uncultured Candidatus Bathyarchaeia archaeon | reverse complement strand
CACATAATTAGCTTCCGCACATTCTAGACTATCTTATCGAGATAAATTAAGAGAAGTAACATTATGATGTAATAAGCTGAGTACTTGAAGAGGTAGAGACTCCAAAAGCTTACGGGTTTTCTGACGGATTTGAATGAAAGGTGAAGCAGCACTGCGACAGCGGCTGAGGATCCTACGCCGTATAAGGTTCCTAAAAGGCGTAAGATGGCGGGAGTGACTGTTAGGAGGGCCACAGCTATCGCCAAAACACCTATTGCCAACCCGACTTTCTTCTCCCCTACCACTGCGGGCAGCATGGGAATATTCGCCCTCTTAAAGTCGCGACTAAAGACCGTTGCAAGGGCCCAAAGGTGTAGTGGTTCCCATGCGACCGCAACCAGCCCGATCAAAAACCCGAGCAAGTCCAGATTTCCCGCTCCAATATACCATCCAAGCCATACCGGCGTTGCAACAGCCGGCGAAAGAATCAGGACGTTGAATAAAGCTCGTCTTTTGAAGATCAATGTGTACAGGCCTATGTAGAATGTAGCTCCCAAAATGTACAGTAATAAGATTAGCAATCCATAGTGTAAAGAGAACCAGACCGTAAGCCCTGTCGAAATCGTAAAGAGTGTTAGCATGAAGATACGTGCGCCCTTAGGAGTTATGCGTCCGGCGGGAAGGGGCCTTTTACGAGTTCGAACCATCACCGCATCTATGTCTCTATCAAAATAGTTGTTCGCCGCATTAAATGAGGCGGCGGTGGTTAAGGCTATGAGCGAACCAACGAAAAGTCTCTCAAAACGCAAGACTTCATAAGGATGAGACGAGACCAGAAAGGACAAGATGAAGAGGAGAGACATAGCTATGAATTGCCGTGGTTTAAGAAGCTGCCAATAGTCTCCAAGCATCATTAGAACACTGATGCACGATCTTTTGTCGAGTATATTGTCCAAAGAAGATATAAGATTAATGGATAGCGCGCAGCCTATGAAAAAGCTCACACTCATGTACCCGAACCATGATGAAGGTGAAAAATAGAGAAGTTTGGATACCTGTTCTTCCCATGGGAACACGCGAAGATGTACCAACCAATTTCTAAACTGACGGAAGAGTTCGGTTTCATTAATGGAAATGTTTTGGTAGAGTACATTTCTGCAAGCATATGTTTGGAAATGTGCCACAGGAGGGATTGCTGCGCGTCAAAGACCTGAGAACATGTCTTCATCAGCAAGCAATCGAACCGCAGAGATCGGATAGAAGATTGCTGGGAGCTCCTTCTTTCCCTTTCACTCCCTCAGTTAGCTGTCAGCAGTCATCCATTTCTTTCAAATGTGGAAGCTGCATCTTGCAGTAGGTTGCGGATGGGAAGTTTCTGTGGGCATTTGTCCTCACATTCTCCACACTTGGCGCAGTTTTTGGCCCGTCCTTCCGGAGGAACACTCTCTCTATATTTGTTTACTACTTCTTCTCGCGCTTTTGAGTCTAGCCGCTTTGTGTAGTGCTCGTTGTAGAGGGTGAAGATGTCTGGAATCTCTACACCGTGTGGGCACGGTGTGCAATATCTGCAGCCAGTGCATCCGATAAGGCCGTAGGTTTGGTATTTTTGACGCACTCCAGAAATGAGCTCGAGCTCCTTCTCTGTCAGGGTGTTCGGAGCCGAGCGGTTTGCGCTCTCAACATTCTCGATGACTTGTGTCATCGTGCTCATGCCGCTTAGGACGACGGACACCTCGGGTTGATTCCAAACCCATCGAAGAGCCCATTCGGCTGGTGTTTTTTTGACCTCTGCTGTGTCCCAGATGGCTTGAATCTCTTTGGGCGGCGTGATGGCGAGCATGCCGCCTGCTATGGGCTCCATTACTATAACGGCTAGGCCCTTAGAGGCTGCATATTGGAGCCCTTTTCTTCCGGCTTGGTATTCCTCGTCCAAGTAATTGTATTGGATTTGGCAGAGCGTCCACCCATCATACCCGTCAATTATGTCTTTGAACACATTGTATTCGTCATGGAAACTGAAGCCTAGATGCTGGATTCCGCCGTCTGCAAGCGTCTTCTCTGCCCACTCGAACACTTTTAGATCTCGCAGCTTGGACCATCGCTCACTATTGAGCCCGTGAAGAAGATAGAAATCTACGTTTTCGGTTTGTAACCTCTTGAGCTGTTCATCAAGAAATCTATCCATGTCTTCTTGGGAGTTGACCATCCATATGGGCATTTTTGTTGCTATTCTCACCCTCTCACGGTAACCATCCTGGAGAGCTTTTCCAACAACAATCTCGCTGTTTCCGCGATGATAGGGATAGGCGGTATCAATATAGTTGACACCGTGGTCGATGGCATATCTTATCATCTTAATTGCTTCAACCTCGTCTACCTTGGCACGGTCATTATCAATAATGGGTAGCCTCATGGCGCCAAACCCAAGGGCGGAAGCCATCCAATTAAGCCTGCCGAACCTTCTGTATCTCACACGAATCCTCCAGAGTTTTTACCGCATACGTTACGTGTCTGCTATATAGGTGTTCCTTCGTGGCCGACACTCTTTCAGACTGCAGCCCGACTTACAGAACCATTGCGAAGGAGATAGAAAGCATCTGGAGATCAAAATCTAGGCTTCTTCACCAAAGTGAGGAATGACCTTCTTTGCCAATATCTGACATGTTGCCGCATACGGGCCGACTATCTCAAACTCGAAGTGATTTACTCCGCTTTCTATGTATCTCTCAATCTTACCGATGCAATCGTCTGGAGTTCCAAAAATGGTCACGTCTTCACAAGGCTTGTCAGGTACCTCCGGAATGTGCTCTCCGATTCTCTTCGCTGTATCTCTGCGTACGGTTAGGTGATTCCAATCGAATTCCTCCGTGACCCGGTAACCGTAAACCTGGAGCTGCTTTGGCCACCAGAGGAATCTTCTTTTTGCCTGTGATAGTGCAGCCTTCCTAGCTGTCTCACCATCTTGGGATACCGCCGTCGTCACAACGCATGTAACATCAATGTCGCCTAGGTTTCTTCCTGCTTCTTGCGCTGCATTTTTCACGTCGTTGAGGTCAGCCTTGTATCTCTCCGGGCTTATCATCTCAGCCAACCATCCATCCCCATACCTGCCGACAAGCTGCCTAGTCTTGGGCGAATTTGCCGCCAAGTAGATACGTGGGCCTGGCTTCTGGACTGGCGGCACCTGCAAAAAAGCTTGTGAGATCTTGAAGACTCTGCCGTCGTAATCGGTTATCTTGCACGTCCACAGTTTTCTGAGAATCTCAACCGTCTCTCTCATCCGACGGATGCGCCTGTCCCTCGGTATGCCGTATGGATCAGTGTTCATCGCCTCACCAGCGCCCAAGCCTAAGATTGCCCTGCCGCGGGAAATTAGATCCAGTGTAGCCACGGTTTGTGCTAGGACAGCTGGATGCCGCCTATAAGGGTCCGTAACGGATGTTCCCAAGGTAGCTCGATCTGTGCACGTAGCAAGAGCTGAGAGGATGCACCAAGCCTCAGGGCACAGGCTCTCATAGGCCTCTAGGACAAGATGATCCGGAACCCACAGTGAGTCAAAACCTAAGTGTTCAGCCAGCATTGCAAGCTTCGTCATCTGCTCGTATGGAGCCAACTTGAGCATGAGACCAAACTTCACTTCTGTCATCCTCACTCTCTGTCACAATCTTAGCCATGCTCTAATAGCCATTATTAGCCTTTCTCCACAACTAAGGAAATTAAGTGTGTCAATCTTCTCCGAATCGCACGGTTCCAAATAATCGATCAAAGGTTGAGGAGCGCAGGGATGTCTCGATTGTCTTTTCCCAATACAGACAATCTTCTGGTAATCTCAAGAACGAATCTTCGATCAACCATAATAGTCACGCGTGCAGGTCTGCTATTTGGAGCCTTTTAGGAAGTCTAATCCCAATTTTGTCTTAATCCGAACTTCGAGATCTGGATTGATCTCGATACCTACGCATCTTCTATCCATCTTTAGGCAAACTTTCATCGTGGTGCCTGAACCCAATACCGGATCTACGACTAGATCTCCCTTATTAGAGGACGTGGAGATGCATTCCTCAACTAATCTGTCTGGGAGCTCATTCCCCGCGGTTTTCACTCCGTGCTTATATGGTCTCTTAATCTCCCACACATCTTCAGCATAATGCTTCGGTTTGTTGAAGACATAGTTGTCTGCATCCTTGACCAAAAGCAACAGATGATAATGGGATGTTGTGAATCTTTTTTTGGTGAAAACACCGAACTGATACTTCCAAATACAATGGTTTAGCTGAGCAAAACCTACGTAGTCAATAGCATTAAGTATAATCCTTAGATTATTCCAGCCAGAGAGTAGCCACATGCTCCCTGAATCTTTGAGTGTATTGTGAGACCATTCTAGAAGGCTTTGGATGAAACTCGGGTAATCCTCTCTGGGCACCTCGACATAGGATAATGCGTCTGGCGTTCTATGATAGGTTTGAAGATTTCCTTTGAAACCAATCCCAAATGGTGGATCTGCAAATACCAAGTCAGCTTTCTCATCTAATCTGACTTCCCGAAAATCATCAAAAATGACAATGTGGTCATCATCAATCTTGAACATTTTACTGTCCCCTGACATGATTCTCTCAACCCTATTTTCAGTCTCCCGAGAACAATATGATTTGAGCATACTTTTAAGACTGATCACCTCCATATGCCAATTGCAGGGCGGGGAACAGGAGACCCGAAAGGATTTTGAGTTCGGCAATACCTTAATCTAATAGGGGCCGTGGGAAAACTGGACTCTAAGAATGAAGTTCGGATCGAGGATCTCAGGGAAGCTAACATCGACGATCTGATATATGTGTGTTCTTCAAACAGGCTTGAAGACCCATTACATCAAAAAGGAGTCGTCCTGAAGAAGAATTGGCTTCTTAGAATGCTTAGGGACCATGGTCCCTTTGCCAAGATCGCGTATCTCAAGGACAAGCCAGTTTCTCAGATTCTCTTCCATCCTGAAGAGGCAGACCCAACCAAACGCATGAAAAGAGATGGAGCTATCTTCCTTGTCTGCGTTTATAATCCCTTCACTGAAGCTCAACGCTTGGGAATCGGAACCATGCTTCTTCAGACCTTGATCACGGACTGCAGCAGCGGCTTAGAATGTCTAGGCGATAAACCATGCAGCTTCATCGTAACTAAGGCTTTCAACACGGGACAGTATCTTTCATTACCTGAATTCTATAGGAGGAGGGGATTTGAGCCGTCCCCATCGGAGCCGGAAACCTTCTATCTGGAAATAACCAAGCCGTACGAACCGAGCGGAGTCGCTGAAGGGTACAAGCCCTTGCCAGAGGATGAAGGCAAAGCCGTAGTCTTCTATAGTCCGACATGCCAATTTTCCTGTCCATTTGCTGTAAGAATCTCACAGACAATCAGCGAGATTGCGCCTGATCTTCCCATTGAGATGATTAGTGAATGGGAAAAGCCCGAAGAGTCTATTAAAAGGAAGAATTGGTGGTTGATTGTCAACGCAAAGCCGATCCACACGTTCTTCATGGAAGAGGATAAGTTCAAAGCCGAAGTGAAAAAAGCAATAGTCACGCGGAACCAAACCCTCTAGTTAGGTACTAACGTGACAGAACACAATTGCTTGATACCGCTTAGATGCCTTCATTTCTTCACTTAGACGGTAAATTGGGGGTTCGCAAGACAGGAATCTAGGCTTTACTCATTGGACAAATAGTAGCGGGACTAGTGTCGCAGAGATGAAGGGACTTTAGTTCGAAAAACAAGATTTGAGGGAATGACTGCTTACGCGGAAAAACTGTAAGTTTTGTCAATAGTTAGCAGTTCATGGGCGATGCCACTTGTCCCTCAGGGCATTGGAACAG
>CAZQDW010000110.1:0-5853 GCA_964592315.1 uncultured Candidatus Bathyarchaeia archaeon | reverse complement strand
TTTACTCTTAATCCGAGTCTTTCAAAGTGTATACGAGCGTACCCGGCCGACTCCCAATTGACTCCGCCGACATACTTCGTCCAAGATTTCAATTCCTGCTTCATGCTTTCAACGTCCAGGTGAACTCCCCGGATGGGAGAGTGTGCTATAAAGCATCTAGTAGACTCGTAGACTTTCCAAGTAGTTCCTGGCGGAACCGTGCTCTCAATAATGGTTAACCTAGGTTTAAATCGGTTCACATAGTCAATCGTACCCTTGACGAATTTTTCCTCGTCACCACATGGATAGCAAATGTGCATCACGTCGACTTTCTCCGGAATCTGAGTGGTACCGGCCTTGCGCATCTTATCTTCATCAGGGTCATACCCGTAAACAGCGAATTTCCTGCTTTCTCGTAGGAGTTCGAGAAGGGATCTGCCCACTTCCCCTAACCCGATGACAAGAACATTCTCACTCACGGTTAAGTTCTCCCTCAATTTTGCCTAGAAATGGTAATCCGACTGCTTCAGGACCAAATTCTTTGAAGTCTACATTGAAGTTCTCTCTTTCATCTTCTCCTCGAGGCTCTTAAGTTCTCCATGCTCGAGCACCCTTATCTGTGTCTTGAGCCTGACGGTGAAGCCAAAACGATGAAACAGTGCATATAGTTCTTCGCCAGTGATCTTATCCCTTATTTTTCCATCTAGGATCAGTCTAACTAGGATCCTCTCAACCTCCTTCGCAGCCTGTGGATACTGGAGCCGAGCGGCATCCAAGACTTCGCACGCTCTCCCAACTAGAAAACGGTTGAGAACATCCTCGGGCTCGATTTTCTGGTTGGCCTGGTTTCTCTCAGTTTCCGCTTTTTTCTCCAGGTGTTTTTTCATCTTGGATAGTTTCTTCCGCCTTAATAGTTCAAGCTCCAGATCGGACATTGAAGATCACGAAGGTCTAGGTTGGAGACGCTTCATATAGGTATGAGTACACATCCCTAAATTCTTTTTCGTATCTTTTCACGCGATTGGAGATGGACTTCTGATGTCACCTATGGTGAATTGCGCATGGTGTTGTTCTTGCAGCATGCGTTCATGTGTTCTGGTGACACGTGCGTCTTTACGCTATTCACACCAAATCTTATTTGGTATTGAATCGCTCCAAGGAGGGGGTAATTTCGTACTTTAAAGATCTCGCTGATAATTGGACAAGCGGACTGCCTTCTTTTACGTAACTAGCACGTTGTCTTCTACCCTCATACCGCCCCACCCAGCGCGCGCCAGGTATGCATATCGAGGGTTCAACGGCATGCGTCATGCCAGAAAGAAGGAAGTCTTCAGAGGCAGGATGTAGGGTCGACGGCTCATGGAAAGCCAGTCCGACGCCATGACCTAGCCAATGCAGGAAGTATCTGCCATAACCCTCTTCTTCTATCGTTGACCTGGCTATGGCATCTATTTCTAATGCCTTGATGCCTCCATGTACGGCGTCCATAGCCCTTTGTTCGGCCAGAAGAACAGTATCCCAGATCTCACGTTGCTTTGGGCTGGGCTCACCTGCCACGTATGTACGGGTTAGATCTGACCAGTAGCCGTCTGCGTATGTGTCCAACTCGATTAGAACCATGTCTCCTTTCTTTATTCGCCTATCCGTAGATACAAAGAATGGTCCCCGCGAGTTGGCTGAAGATAGTCCAGACGGGAACTTCAGCACATATTCTTCCTAGATTTACTCTACGATCGCATTACGACGCCATATGAAACTTTTGTGGGATGAAGATGCCGTGTTATTAACTGTCAATATCTGGCGCTTCCCTGTGATGATTTTTGTTGCGGTGTATTTTCAACGATTTGGGGATTTGAACCTTAGAATCGCCGCGATGCCTCCGAAGGACTCATTCAGCATCTGTCCCTCCTCGGTTTCAATCGATATTATCTCAATGTCTGAACCCGCTTTTTCAGCAATCTCAGCCAGTTCTTCAATGATATCATTCTTTTCGACCAATTGAAACGTCGGCACGCCGCATTTTGGGCATGGTTTTCCACTGAGGCCTTGCTCAAAAGTCAGAACCATGTGGCTCTTTATTGTTTCCTTGTAAATGTAGTCGCATGATGAACATTTTGCGACCACACGAGTTATGTCAAGTGCCTCCGATAGAAGGAGAGTCTTCACGATGCCCAGATTTAGTGTTCTTCTCACCTCGTTTTCGCCGTAAGTTGCTAGGCCGGTGTCGTGGCCTATCTCGTACAGAAAATCCTGCACTATCCTCTTCTCTTCGACATATCTGACGCGTCTCAAGATTTCAGGCGCCTTGTCAACGATCTCCTCAACACCTTGTTCACTAGTGTAAGCCGTATCTATGGTGTCGATCACCTTCTCCCTCAGCATATAATTAAGTAAGTCTCCCTTTTCAAAGTCGTACTTCGTGGGTCCGGGACCGCCTATTATTATTCCCTTCAAATCTGAGATGGGCAGGAATATCTGTTCGGCGTGGTCTGCAATACGCTTAAAATAGTCAAGAATTCTGGATTCACGTACCCTCTCAAACCTTCGGGCTGATTGTCCACCAGCTCTGTGCTTCCCAGGGACACCTGAAGTAATGTCTCTAGCAATTTCCAGACGCTTGCCCTTGAGGGTTGCGAAGGTGGCACCGGTAGTATCTAGCACGAGTATCCCGTATGTTTCCCTCTCTTTCAGAAGTTCTTGGAGATATTCAATGTGAAACCTTGCATCGCACCTGTAAAGGTAAATAAAGATTGGTTCAGGCGGGATGACAACGTAGGTTTCCATTCTTTCGCTTCCAGGACCGTTCTGGGGAATGGCCCCACAGAAAATGACCAGACCATTGTCAGGTACCTTATTAAAAAGTTTGAGTCGTTGTTGGACTCTGACTATGGCATCTTGAACGTTCTTTCGGGTAGTACTCGATTTGATGTTAGAGGCTGTTCCCCACTCGTTCTTTAACATGGCCATTACTTCGCTGATCTGGCGCCCCGGCGGTACATAAAGCGAGACAAGCTCTGTTCCTCTACCCTCTTTAGAGGCTAAGCTATCAAGTGTCCTCCTTAACCGAAACTTCTCCAGCGATGTCCTTTTCGCACTCATCATGATGACTCCGATCTATCAGCTTGAACCCGGCGTCCTCGATTTCAGACAGTCTGTTAGATGATTCATCGTCCAACTATTTAGTGTTTAGGTTCATAGAAGAAAAACGCCTTCCGAATACTCGTCAGTCCGTTCGGATCTAATGCCTGCCGTATGCCTTCTGGTTATCTCTATCTACCTCGATGCCTAGAGGCCTGAGTTAGCAGAATAACAGCTAATGAATGGGAACATCTCTTCTTTCTATTGAAGCCAGGGCAACTGCACATCACGGTTCCATCAATCTTCTTGGCAACAGTATAGGTTCCATGATCCCCGACTACGTTGTAAAGTCCGTCACCTATATACTCAACTCTAGCGCGCTGTATGAGCTTGCGGGCCTTCTCGATCATCTTATCCAGAGGCATGTAGCCCACTACTCGAAGCAAGTTTGAGACTACACCTAATGCAATGGTAAACGCCTTTAATATTCTTTAGACGGAAGATCCTATGGGTAGATCCAGGAAGACAAGCAATTCAGGTTCAAACATTCTGTATCTATATAGCAGCGATAGAAAATCACGAAACTGTTCAGTTAAGCATCAGACTTCAGCAACAGCAATAGCCTTCATCTCGCATTTCATCCTTAACAACACTGTCGTCATGTGGTTTGATTGGGGTAAGACTCTGAATCTTTGAGAAGAAGTCGTGCCACTTAGGTTCAGCCATCTCAGTCTTTAATGTTTCACCATAGATCCTTATGAGCAATATCTCTCTGTCTATATCCGCTTTCGTCTGTTCATATTTTTCCCCAACGATAGCTATGCGCCTTGCGATTGCTTGAGCCAATTCTTTTATTTCTTCGGAACTGACCTCTATGTTTCGCCCTTTTTCTCCGGCCATGACCTGGAAAACGCTGAGCATACCCCTTAGCCGTTCCATGTGGCTATGAACAAAATATCTCCTTAGGTCTGGCGGTATTCTCTCCCAGTCCTCGATGAAAAGCTTTGCCGTCGGTTCGTAAAACTTCTCTAATATGCCATGCGAACCTATCTCCGACCGTTTGATCTTTACCAATCCTGCGTTGCGGAGTAGCCTTAAATGGTGAGAAACCGAGGGTTCGGACAGCTTCATCTTTTCCGCCAGCTGCGTCTGTGTAAGAGGTTCAACCGCTATTAGGCGCAAAATTTCCCTTCGAACAAGGTCAGCTAGCAACTTTATGGTCTCGGCGTCTCGGATGATAGTTACTGACTTCATTGTTCGTCTCCTTTTCAATCTTCTGGTTGGGTAGCAAAGTATATAAGTGAGCTAGCATTCTTAGACGTGTCTAAACAATTAGATAAATCTTACTCATTCAAAGCGGCAACCTGCATGGAAACTGGGGATGGCGATTGACAGACGAGTATCTTGTACTTCTGCTGGCGCTACTGGCGTCACTGCTCTTCATTTCCTATCTCATGCATTTCGGTCTGGACAGGTTGCGGATGCCACATCTCCTAGCTCCGCTACTAGTGGGCTTCATCCTTCAACTCCTTCCATTTTCCTCAGCTTTGACCAATGTAGTTTTTGGAGAAGCCTTTTACGCTCTTGCTCAACTCGGGATAGTATTCCTACTATTCCTGGTGGGCTTCCAATTGAACACCAAGCAACTCAGAAGCTTATCTGCAGAGATAGCCTTGCTATCTATTCTTAACTTAGCTTTCTCGTCAATTCTCGGTTTCTACGTCTTGCTGACTTTCGGTTACCCACCTCTGATATCCATTCTTGTGTCCACCGCTTTGGCAACGGTAGCTGAGGCGACCATTGCTCCTATACTGGATGAACTTGGCATTGTCGGTACCAGGGTGGCCAACCTCATAGTAGGTCCAGGGATATTCGATGATGTCGCTGAGGCTGTGATTGCCTCGCTCGCTTCAGTTATTGTAGGCGCTGGTCAACCTACATTCAATCCTGTATTCTTGGCTCTAGGATTTCTCGCCTTTAGTGCCTTTGCCTTATCTTTTCACAGATTTGTTATACCCCTCATATCGCGTTTTGACAGAGAACCCAAGGAGACCCATCTATTTCTGCTAATGATTTCTAGTGCCTTGGTTTTGACTACGATCTCTCAAAACTTCAAGCTAGGCATCTTATTAGGCGCCATCGTTGCGGGATTAACTCTTCAAAAGCTTCAAAATCTTCAAAATTTCTGCAACAATGGGGCCCAAGCTTTCACGGCGCTAAGAACTGTTACTTACGCATTTCTTGGTCCAGTGTTCTTCTTCGGCATCGGGTTCAGCGTCAACTTTTCAGGGTTCGTTGACGGGTTTAGACTGACGCTTTGGCTCCTTGGAGCCAACTTTCTCGGAAAGTTTTTGGCAGTCTTCATAGTGGGCAAGGTGGCAAAACTAAACCTTGAAGCGGTCGCGGCTGTAGCGTTGGGGTTGAGCGCCAAATTCTCTATGGGCATCATACCTGTTCAAATATTCTACTCGGCTGGGGTTATTGATAAACCGCTTTTTTCATCCTTTGTAGCTGTTTCTGCAATAACGACTATGATTATACCCTTTGCTCTCGGCTACGTAGCAGATAGGTGGAGGCAAAGCATTTTTCAGCATTGAAGACTCAAAGAAGGTCTTAGCTTAATTGATTCTGTTCCTCTTTCTTTGCTGTTAAGGGGGACGACAATCGTTTTCTTATGGAACGTTTTCTTCAGAAAAACGGTTGAGACCGGAAATGCTCTTCTTCATAGCGATAGGCATAACCTTGAGCCCTGTTCTAAAGATTTTTCCGAGGGAAGATTTTCTAACTATGTTAGGG
>CAZQDW010000109.1:535-5880 GCA_964592315.1 uncultured Candidatus Bathyarchaeia archaeon | reverse complement strand
GCAGTGTTGTCAACCTTGGCGCTCATCTTGCTGGCATACTGCAGATCCGAGATCTTGTCCGTTGACAGGTCGAAAGCTTCTCCAACCTCCATTATCTCGTGCGGCGTCCGCATGGAGGCTTTGCCCTTGCCCCCACAGACCGCAAGCCCAAGATCCTCGGGGTTAGAGGCGCTCTTCAGAACTCCTGTCACAACAGTGGTGACGCCTGATGAGTGCCAGTCGTAACCTAAAACGCAGCCTAAGGCTTGGAACCAGTAGGGGTCTGAAATCCTTCTGAGAAAGACATCCCGACCATACTCGTCGATGATGACGGCGATTATGCCCTTTGCCAATTGGATCATCCGCTCAACCAGCCAAGGAGGAGCCTTCCCATAATGAAGTGGAAGCTCAGCAAAACCTGTCCTCTTCAAAGTACCGCGATCCTATAGCTTGCTCTAAAGAATTACAGAGATGAAATAGGGTTAAAAACGTTTAGATTGGAATTCTCTTCCCGGTGAAACCATGTTTGAACCTGCCCAATTCAAACTCAACTTCTCGGAGTTGCGGCGTTGTGAATACTGGTCCGTCTCTGCACACGCGATACTTGCCTATAACACAACTTCCGCAGATTCCGATGGCACAACGCATAATGCGTTCCAAACTCGCTTGGAGCGGCAAACCATACTTTTCCGTCAAGGAATAGACTTTTCGGATCATTCTTTCGGGGCCACATGCATAGACCGTGTCAAACTTGTCAGAAGCCAAGACTTTTCCCAACTCGCCTGTTACGAATCCCTTCGTCCCGAAGCTTCCATCATTGGTTGTAGCAATTACTCTTGTCTGATTTCGAAAGGTCTTTTCCAGCCTGTCCAGAAAGATGAGTTCACTGTGCGTTCTGGCTCCACTGAGAACGGTTATGCTAAGATGTTCTTTAATGGCTTCTTCGACCAGTGGCATCAAGGGTGCAATCCCGATTCCTCCGCCCACTACGATCGCTTTCTCGCCAATGATCTTGAAATGGTTGCCGAAGGGTCCTCTGATTCCGATCAAGTCGCCGGTGTTTCTTCGATTCAACGCCACGGTTGCTTCACCGACCTCTGACACAGTTACCGATGAGAGTTCGTCTGATGCAGCTATAGATGATAGGCTGAGCGGAATTTCATCAATGCCTGGAACCCAGACCATAAGGAACTGTCCTGCATTAGCCTTCGAGCAGTACTCATCCCTGAAGAAGATGGACTTAACTGTAGGACTCTCTTGCTTGATCCCTTTTATCTCGATGACTCTCATTTTGTTAGCTTTGATGAGAGAGTCCGACAATGTCTTTTACACTCCTGAATCCTTTTCTTTCAAGGTAGGACTCAATTCCTTCCTTTATCGATTTGAAGATGCTTAAATTCTCATACGCTATGCCAGTTCCGATCTGGACGGCCGACGCTCCCGCAAGCATGAACTCAACTGCGTCGTGCCAAGTAATGACCCCGCCGCACCCAATAATGGGAATGTCCACGGCCTTGTAAATCTCGTATACGCATCTAACCGCTATCGGTTTGATCGCAGTCCCAGAGAGTCCTCCTATCTTGTTTGCGAGTATTGGCCGCGCTGTCTCGATATCGATGGCCATGGCTCTGACCGTATTTATCGCTGTTATCGCGTCGGCACCAGCCTCAACCACAGCCCGAGATATCTCGGTTATGTTTGAGACAAGCGAAGATAACTTGACAAAAGTGGGCACATGTACTTTGTGTTTAACCTCCCTCACCGTATCCGCAGCTATCGCTGCATCTTGGCATATCTCTGTTCCAGTTCCTCGCACATGTGGGCATGAGAGGTTTAGCTCCACTGCATGGGCGCCCGCTGATACAGCGATCGATGCTACTTCAGCATATTCTTCGGGTGAAAAGCCATAGATGCTCACGATGAGTGGAACTCCCAGAACCTTTGTTTCACTTATTACTTCCCTAAAGCGAAGTATCCCCGGATTGGGCAACCCCATAGCATTGATCAAACCGCATTCAACCTGGATGACAACCGGATTTTTGTAGCCCTTCCGTGGTTTTAACCCCACCGATTTGGTTACGAGAGCTCCTGCACCAGCTTGAGCCGCTTCCTCTAATGTAGCTGAGGTTAACCCCAAGACTCCTGAAGCCAACATTGTCGGGTTTTGAAGCTTCAATCCGGCAACTTCTACTTCGAGCCGATTTGAACTGGGCATCAGGATCACGTCATGTCCCTTTAGAACTCAGCATCTTTATATTTATACGTTTAAAACACATAGGATAACTGGAAATCTGGCAGTTAAGCGGGACGGCGCTCAAGGGTGGCAATCTGTTGAAGGCAAGTGTAGTTGAAAGCTTTATGGGTGTTCTCGGGTTTGGAGAGAACGAAGAACTTCTCGATGTGGTTCTGTTTCCGAAAGATGCCGCAAAGATAGCGGAGAGATTGGAAAATATCGAGAACGGGAAGATCATCGATGAACTGGTTACATTGTTAGAGAGAATGAGAAACAGTGGCTATACTTACTTCATCTTCGAAAAATCCGAGATCGCCCACAATGTCCATGAAAGGCTAGGATTAGATGTGGAAGTTGAGAAACCTTCAAAGGCGGGTGAGCTCCTCCGGAGAGATCTAACCAGACTTGCCCTTGACGTGGGTTTTGCCAAGAAGCGGGAGGAAGTCGGAGAGTGGATGCGTTCAGTCTCGATTGAGCTTACTAAGGTTAAGGTTAGAAAAGCGACTGAGAAGAGAGATCTCCTGGTTGTTCAGACAATCCAAGCGATGGACGATCTGGACAAGACGGTGAATCTCTTCATAAATAGAATCCGAGAGTGGTACGGGCTTCACTTTCCTGAACTAAACGCTTTGGTGGAGAAGCATGAAACGTATGCCCGACTAGTAAAAGATCTCGGTGGCAAGCATAGCTTCACTGCAGAGAACCTGATAAAGGAGGGTCTGCCCGGAAACAAAGCCGACGAAATAGCCGAAGTTGCCGAGAGATCGATGGGAGCTGAAGCCTTCGACAAAGATATGAAGCAGATCCAAGAAATGTGCGAGCACACGCTGCAACTTTATGCTGCAAGAGCCTCACTTGAAAAGTACGTAGCTGAATTGATGGATGAGGTGGCTCCGAATTTCAGCACTTTGACTGGTCCAGCTCTGGGAGCTAGACTCATTGCTTTGGCGGGCGGACTAATTAACTTGGCTAAGATGCCAGCGAGCACAATACAGGTTCTGGGCGCCGAGAAGGCTCTTTTTAGGTCGCTCAAGACGGGCGCTCGCCCACCCAAGCACGGGGTAATCTTCCAGCATACGTATATCCACGAATCAAAATGGTCACAGAGAGGTAGAATAGCCCGGGCGTTAGCTGGGAAATTGGCTATAGCTGCCCGAATTGACGCCTTCAGCGGAAGGTATGTAGGCGACATGCTGAAAGCCGACCTTGAGAAGAGAATTCAAGAGATAAAGGAGATGCCTCTGAAGCCTAAACCTAAGCCGATGAAGCCTCTAAAAAGACGGAGAAAAAAGAGGGGAGAAAGAAAGCGTGAGCGTTGAGGCTGAACCCCATTCACACTTTCAAGGGGTGTTCATACTTACTCTCGAAGATGGCTCGCATAGGCTTGGAACTAGAAATCTGGTACCTACGAAAGTTGTCTACGGTGAACGCCTAATCAGATATGAGGGCGTAGAATATAGGCTTTGGGATCCTTATAGAAGCAAGCTCGCGGCGGCGATTCTGAAGGGATTGAAGGTTGTTCCGATTCGTCCCGATCATAAGGTTCTTTATTTGGGCGCGGCTTCAGGGACAACCGCAAGCCACGTTTCGGATATAGTGGGTGAGAAAGGTCACGTCTACTGTGTAGAATTTGCGCCTCGATCTATACGTGAACTCGTAAGCAATGTCTGTGAGCTTCGTATGAATATGTCGCCTATTCTGGCAGATGCGAGGCTTCCCGAGAGATACTCACCTCTGGTTGAGAAGGTTGACGACATATATTGCGATATAGCTCAGCCGGAACAAGCGAAGATCCTTGCGGATAACGCTGAGCTGTTCCTCAAAGGGAAAAGCTGGATCATGTTGGCTATTAAAGCAAGGAGCATAGATGTTACCAAGGAGCCCTCTGAGGTTTATAAGAAGGAGATGGAGACATTAAAGAGACGTGGCTTCGAGATATCGGATTCTGTCCACCTTGAACCCTATGATAAAGACCACGTGATGGTAGTGGCTCAGTATCGGGTTTGAGGCTTATAGAGTTTGCTTGTGTGTGCGGAATTGTTTCAGGCCCCTCTATTTGGATACAAATATGTTTTTGGGTTCGGATTGTTGATTTGGCTCTTATGTTAGGGGTCTGCTATCTCGATGTATTGTAGTAGGTCCCGACTTAGTAGGATTATGTCTACGTCGTCTCTTATGTCTACAGCGGTTGCCACTTCGATGCCGTTGATTTCGACTTAAGCGGCATAGAGGATTCGATTCTCAGGTTTGCCGTCGATGCCCCACGCTTCTATGCGCATCACGGGGAACCTGACAAGATTGAGCTCTTCACCTACCTTCGCGGAACTATACATGCATCGCTGCCGGTGTCGATGTGATTTAAACCGGTATTGGGTGGGGTGTCTTTCTCAAGCCCCTCTTTCTGTTATCCAGAAAAATGTTTCGGATGGAGTTTTGGACCGAAGAATACACGAAGTAGTTTTCCCTGCCTAACATTTCTCATTTGCCTTTGCTCCCTGGTGCTTGCTAAGATGTCGTCTTTGTTTCTTCTCTGCAAACATAGAGGTGTGAGAAGGTGGAATCTTTAGTAGCACCATGCCAGTGATTCTCTCCTGGTGGTATGAGAACAATATCGCCGGAGGCGACTACCCTTTCTTCCTCTTCGGTTGCTACTATGCCTTCTCCACTTATGACGTATAGTATCTGTTCGTGGTCATGAATGTGGAACTTATTCCTAGTTCCTGGTGGAAAGGTTACGATTGCCGCCCTAAGTTCTTCGGAGCCCACGGCTCGGTTAATGAGGTTGGTAACGTAGACAGTGCCTATGAAGATGCCCCCTGACCTTTGCTCTACTTTAGCATTTTTTGCTTCTATTATTTTCACGGATCCGAAACCCCCTTTAGAAGGTAAAGATAATTGGTTGCTCTTAAGTTTTGGGGGAGTTCTTGTCATCAAGAACGCTTATCTAAAACCTCTTCGATACTACGTTTTCCGCAACAATCTAATGGTGCGGCGTAAGATGCACGTTTTCGTTAAATTTCTCGGAAAAAGCAAGTTTCAGCCGACTTCTTGCTAAACACAGGTAGAAAAACAGCCCATTGAAATGTAATAATTTGCTTCCCACTTTTATTTGGGTTGATTTCTGTATATGCAC
>CAZQDW010000109.1:0-525 GCA_964592315.1 uncultured Candidatus Bathyarchaeia archaeon | reverse complement strand
AATTCGGTGAATAACTGACGCATGCCGAATATTTCGTAATATTTGGCTGCAAGTCTCAATTCCGTCTTCTCAAGTTCTTTAAACATATCTTCAGTTGATGTAGCGGTTGATTCTAAAGACTGAAGTATCTCCAGAGGGCTTCGTCTACAGATGTATATTTGATCACCTACCTTTAATATCGGTCTGAGATCTGGAGAAAGGATGAGCTGATCACTAAATAGGTTGTTTTTGGCAGCCTCGGCTACTGTTCCGACTCTGAAAGATCGATTCCATTTTTCTTCAAAAACTTTTTCCTTGTTAATTAGGTGACCAAACTGAACTTCAAATAGAAGTTTCCGACCCAAAACGTTTATAGTGAGGATGCCTTTCAACAGTTCGCGAAATACCCTCTCTCCTTCATCTGTAATGACCAATGCTTCGTCAGTTTCACCATACTTCTTTAAAAGCAGAGAAATTGACTCCACACCCTCATTTCTAAGTAATCTAACCATTTCATCATGAGTCATGGTAATTATCGGTTTATGT
>CAZQDW010000108.1:0-5910 GCA_964592315.1 uncultured Candidatus Bathyarchaeia archaeon | reverse complement strand
GGGTTCACATGTGGCTTCTTAATGTTGAGCTTGGCTGCGTCTTCGAAGTAGGCGTCGCTGTACAATTCGCCGAGCTGCTGGAGGCTTATGCCCATCTCCTTTGCTCTTCGAATTGACTTGTCGTCAACATCGGTTATGTTGCTTACAAATTTCACCTTGTATCCCTTATATTCCAGGTACCTGCGAACGATATCGGCTACAACGAATGCTCTTGCGTTACCGATATGTATGAAATCGTAAACAGTTGGTCCACATACGTACATGCGGACTTCATCCTTGCGTAATGGGATAAACTCCTCTTTTCTTCTTCCCAGTGTATTAGAAACGGTCAAGACCATCTTTCGGCCCCCCTGTCACCTACGCTAGTAAGCGATACTATGCAGAAGTATCTCAAGCCTCCACTATCCTGTAGCCTGAAGCCTTTCTTAGCCTATTCATAATAGCTAAACCTAGACCCCTCTCCGATACTCCTTCAGACACGATAATGTCAATTCGCTCTCTGTCGAAGTCTCTAAGGAGGCTGAAGACGCTTCTAGCCGCAGCCTCCAGATCATTCCTACTTCCCAGAGACTTGATCGTCGCTCGATCGTATGCAGATTTGTTCTCGTCAAATGTCAGAATCCCGACTCTTTTGCCCTTTCTAACGAACTCGTCAGCGACCTCCTGAACCTTTCTTATAACTGACTCTAGTTCTCCCTCCACGAGTATTACTTCGGCTTCTGGCGCATAGTGCCTATACTTCATCCCAGGTGACCGCGCATGCTCTATTTTGACTTCACTTCTAGCGATAACACTGGGATGCAACCTTATTCCTCCCAGAACCTTCTTGAGCTCTTCAGATGTGGTTCCGCCCGGTCTCAAGATTACCGGGCGAACCTCAATCATGTCGATAACCGTAGATTCGACGCCCACCAGTGTCGAACCAGCGTCCAGTATTAGATCTATCCTGCCTGCCAGATCCTCAATGACATGTTCGACCCTCGTCGGGCTTGGTCTACCAGCAAGGTTCGCGCTCGGAGCGGCAATGGGTACTCCAGACTCGCGGATGAGGGCTAAGGCAACCTTGTGACTTGGCATTCTTATGGCCACTGTGTCCAAGCCGCCCGTAGTCACGCTCGGCACTGCATGTGAGGCCTTCAGAACGATTGTGAGCGGCCCCGGCCAGAATCTCTCGGTCAGTTCAGCTACTTTGTCCGGCACATCAATGGCTAAGCGTTCAATATCCTTTTTACTCGATATATGAACTATTATGGGATTGTCAGGCGGTCTTTTCTTGGCTTTGAAGATCTTCAATACGGCTTCTGCGTTTAGCGCGTTGGCTCCGAGTCCGTAAACGGTCTCAGTTGGGAAGGCAACCGTGCCACCGCTCTTTATCATGTTCGCACCAGCTTTTATTAACTCGATCTCAGGACTCAGAGGGTCGACCCTAATGATCTTGGTTTCTTTCGTCTCCAAATGCTCATGGAAGCCTTTAGTCGGGGTCATCATTTTGCGCTCTCGTATACTCCAATATAACAATTCCCTACTAATATTCCATGCTTGGCAAGAGTTCCATTCAGGCTTTTGCAGAGTCTTTCCTAAGAGAGGAAAAAAGACACATCACAGCAAGAACAGATTTGAGCCGTAAGGAAACAGTTTTAGGATACGATCTTGAAATGTTAGCCAAATGTTACCGTTAGATTGAGGAGGCAGAACGCGATCGTGTTCTACAAGGGACTATGCGAAGATGTCAACAAGACGCAGTTAGCCAGAAAATGCATTTTTGAGCAGACAGAAATGCCTGCAAGGGATGGTGGAAAATCAGCCAAAAGTTTTTCTGATCTTCTCAGGATTCCGTGGGTGAAATCTTCCATAATATTAGGAACGGTTCTTGTGGCTGTGGGATTGATCGCGCTTTTCCTTTTCAAAACTCTTGACATCGGCAAACTCCAACTATTCTCGGATCTGAGGGCATTCATTGCAGACTATGGTTTTGTTGGCATTTTCTTCGCGACGATATTAGCCGGAACGATTGTGCCTCTAGGAAGCCCGGCGTTAGTGGCTGCAGCAGCCCTTTTCGGGATGCCACTGCTTCCACTCGTTCTAATTGCGACAACAGGGTTCACGATTGGCATGACGATCAACTACGGCTTAGCTTACTATCTTGGAAGACCCTACGTTCTTAACAAGGTAGCCGCTAAAAAGCTCGAAGAGATGACGCAATTATGGAACAGATGGGGGTGGATTCTCTATACGATATTTGGCCTTATCCCAGTCTTGCCCGTGGAACTCCTTTCGTTTGTCTGCGGGTTGCTGAGAACACGCCTAGTCGTTTTCCTAACCCTAAGCTTTGCACCGAGATTCATGGTGTTCACAGTTCTAGCCCTTTTTGGAGAACAAGCCGGCATGTGGGCTGGAATTACCTAAAACTGCGATCTTTCTGCCTCAAGTTTTGCCGTGGGAACGATGTCATCTCTCTATGACATCGCCGTAGTCAAAAGAGATCTGCTCCGCGTCGGTGCCCCTGGCTCCTTTGCAGTTATTCTCCGCGGCGCTCGGCTCCATGTGGACTGTGACTATTGTTTCTGCAAATCGTTTTTTAACCTGCTCCTCAGCCTCGGAAGCGATCTTGTGCGCATCCTCTATCGAAGTCTTTCCGCTGAAAACACAGTCGATGTTTATGTGTCGCCTTTCGCCGGCCACGTAAGTCACAATTCTCTTTATTTGCAGATCTTTCTGATAGTTTTCTGCTACTTTCTGAATGATATTTCTCAACTTATTTTCGTCTATCGCGTATCCTCGTCTTGATTCGGCGCTGAACGGCTCTACGTGAACGGTTATGTTCGCGACGTTTTTCAAGTTTCTGTCGACTTTGTTCTCAATCGTCTCTGCTATTTCATGTGCCTCTTCTATTGACATTCTTGGATCTACCTGAGCATGCAAAGTAACGTACAGCTTTCCCTTAGTGTAGGCTATGCTTACTTCGTGTACTTCCTTGACGGCCTGCTGCTCGGTGGCAAGTTTCTCGATAAGTTTCTCAGTGGGCATCCTCTTTGTTCCCTTAGGTTCAATGTGAAAAGTGATCTCCGCCTTTCCAAGAGCAGCTCTAATATTTGACTCTATCTTCGCCGAGGTTCCATGCGCCTCTTCAAGACTTATGTAATCGGGCACTTTAAGCGTTGCTTCAACAAAGAATCTTTCTCCCGACTTTCTGACTTTCAGTTTCTCGCATTCAAAAGCGTCTTCTACGCTCAATATTTCTCTCCTAACCTCTGCAACCACGTCTTTTGATATCGCGTCGCTCAATTCCATTCCGCTGTTCCACACCAGTCTAGCACTAAGAAAGGCGAGCAGAACGCTTAAGATCATGGACGCTACCGAGTCTCCCGAGTAAACCCCCACAGTTGCCAACCCGAATCCAAAAAGAGCAATGATAGTCGAACTGAAATCTGCAATGGCATGGTAAAGCCCTGCTTCCATCGTAGCACTTTCACTCCTTCTCGCTCTGAAAAATATCCCGATCCTGAAAAGGTCTATAGCGAATGTGTAACCGATGGCGATGAAACCGACAAACCCCAAATTTAGGTCGATAAAAGGTCTGTTTCCTACCAGTCTGAAAATCGATTCGATCATTATCAACGCTGATACGCCTATGAGCACCACTCCACCGATCAACGCGCCTATGGATTCGATCTTTTCATGTCCGTACATATGCTCCTCATCAGGGGGTTTAAGAGAAGACCGGGTCGTAATGAGAAGCACAATCATCGTCAAAGCATCAAAGAGAGCATGCAAACCGTCGCTCAGGATTGACAGACTGCTGACAGCCAAGCCCAAAGTGACCTCCACAAGAACTACAGTTGTTATCGCGATCGTTGAAAGTCTGAGCGTTCTCAGTCTTTGGTCGTTTTCCGTAAAGCCTCGCATTATTATTCGCATGATAGAGCACAAAACCGGAGATATAAGAATTATGCGATATGAATGGAGAGATTCGAAAGATGCCATACAAACTGTTCAAATTCGGCATCACCTAGCCTATCGATCGACCAAAGAGATCAAGATGTCCTATAGGAAGTCAACTTAAACCCGGGGATACACCTTGAGTCTCGAATTGGGTCAAAATCTCCTAGATTATCTATGTTCAATGGCGTTACAATTCTCGACACCATTCCGTGAAGGCTATAGGGTAACCTGATTAATCTCATTGCGCCGGAAGTGACCCACTCATCTATCAGAAAATCTTTTGCTTTCAAATCTAATGCAAGCTTCTTCCTCTGATCGAAGCTCCAATCAAAGGCGTCCTTATCGAGGATGTGAATGTGGAAACCCCTACCGGAATACACTATCCTTGCTTGTGAGAAGATGGTCTTAAGCTCCTCATACAGCCTTAAGGTTTCGTCCTTAACCATCCTCAACTCTAACTCGCAGAAGCTCAGCCCTTGACCTCTTCTCATTTTGTCCTCCAAAGATCCGTGGATCGGACATGCTAGATTTTCTGGGTCGAGGTCAAAAGCCATCTCTTGACCCAGAACCCTCCGTTCTTCACTGTAGATGTTTCTATCGTAGTAGACTGATTCGGGAAGAAAATCCAGAATCTGCTCTTTCACATCGGTCAAGTCTCTGTACTCGTCTATGAGGATTGTCGTGGAGGCTTCTTCACGGTACTTTTCGGGGTAAATCCCCGTATGCCTCCCAATGATTACGGCGAAAACAGGTCTCTCCATGACATTTCTTAGCCATCCCGTAACTGCTTCTATGTCAAATTCCTTCCCATAGAATACTTCCCTTTCTTCCAGACTAGAGTAGCTCATGCCTTGAGGGATCTCGTATCTTTTCAAATCTGGTGTCTCCTCATCTTGTTCATCAGTCTTACATTGGTAAAAAGGCATTACGCAAACATGGGTGTGGACTATGAACTCCCCAACGACAATAGAAAATATATACTGGGTAATTCATCCAGTTCTATAGATGAATTAGAAATACTGCAGCAGAAGGAGGATACACACCTGTCAAGAACAAGGAGAGTGAAAGCAGTCCTTTACGGTGTGGGCGCCGTAGGCAGCCTCATCGCCACAGAACTTCTAAGAAGAAAAGGCGTAGAGGCTGTTGGAGCCGTCGATACTGCGGAGGAAAAGGTTGGAAAAGATCTCGGAGACGTGATAGGTTTGGGTAGGCATTTGGGAACAGCCGTCTCAAACGATATTGACTCCGTGCTTTCCAAAGTGGATGCCGACATCGTTGTTCACGCTACTTCATCCTTCCTGAAGGATGTATACTCCCAGATAGTTGCCGTTATAAAAAACGGGGTGAGCATCGTCTCGACGTGTGAGGAGCTCTCCTATCCATACGCCACGGATCGGAGGAGTGCTGAAGAGATTGACAGACTTGCTAAAGAGCACGGGGTCACAGTCTTGGGTGCAGGGATAAATCCAGGTTTCCTAATGGATACCCTTGTGATCGTTCTGACGAGTGTATGCCAAAAGATCAATCGGATAGAGGTTAAGAGGGTTATGAACGCGACCACGAGGAGAGCGCCGTTCCAGAAGAAGATAGGAGCCGGGCTGACAGTTGGGGAATTTGAAGAGAAGATGAGGACGAAAATCATCACCGGTCACGTTGGGCTTGAACAGTCGATCATGATGATTGCTGACGCACTGGGATGGAAGCTTGGTGGTATCCAAGTGAACGCAGTTGAGCCTATCATAGCCGATAGAAGTACGCAGACTCAAGCCGCAAAAGTCGAACCGGGATGCGTAGCCGGCTTGAGGCAGACAGCGATGGGAATGAAGCGCGGAAAACCCATTATAGTTCTTGACTTCCAAGCCTACGTCGGCGCCACTGAGGAGTACGACTCGATTACGATCGACGGAACACCAGCAATACATGAAAAGATAAGCCCATGCATACACGGCGACATTGGAACGGTCGCAA
>CAZQDW010000107.1:0-5920 GCA_964592315.1 uncultured Candidatus Bathyarchaeia archaeon | reverse complement strand
CACGCAGAAGGTCGAGAGTTCAAGTCTCTCCCGGCCCACCAGTTTCTGGCTTTTTTGCGCGAGAAAGAAATTATGTGGATTTTTACGTTTAATCTCAGTAATAAGTAGACGGTTTTACCGCATTATTTCATCTCTCTGCTCGTTCAAGAGGATTAGTAATATGCAAATGGCTTACTAGATACGGATACAGATATGGATACTGATATATCCAAGTAGACATCCAAACATACAATGGCGTTTAGAATTGTCCAGACAAGTTCTGGTAATTGTTATTCTATCGGCGCTTCTATGCGCTTCCTCTTTCCTCCCTGTGGTTTACGGACCTATTTATTGGACCCCCCTTGGAGGCGCTACACTATCTTCTCCTGCGGTGGCAGGAGTTTTTGGGTCACGGATCGATGTTGTTGTTCGAGGAGCAGATAACGGGATATACCACAAGTACACGAAGAATGGGGTGGATTGGAGTGGTTGGATATCCTTAGGCGGCGCTACGAAGGATCAACCTGCTGTAGCTATTCAGAGCGGCTACTTACATGTTGTTGTACGAGGAACGGACAATGGGATATACTATAAGAGATTCGTATTGCCGGATGGGCCTTGGGATTCAAGCTGGACAAATGTGGGAGGTGCTACACTCTCAACGCCTGCTCTAGCAGCGTATATCGGTACTGTGGGGTTTGAGTGCGTATATTTAGTTGTTCGGGGCACAGACAATGGAATATACTGTAAGTACTGGACATCTTCGGGTTGGATAGCTTCTTGGAGTAAGGTCCCGGGCGCTACGAACGATATCCCAGCTATATGCACAGGAGCCTACACTGGTCTACTACATTTAGTTGTGCGCGGAACAGATAACGGGATCTACCACAACACGTCGCCAACCGGGGATGTGTCGTCGTCGTGGCCGATGACATGGTCTGGTTGGACTAAGCTTCCGGGAGCAACTATCTCTCCTCCCACATTGGAATATAGCGGCTACGTTAATCTGGTTGTCCGCGGAACAGACAACGGAGTATACTATAGTCGATGGAGTTATGGTTGGAACGGCTGGGTCCCTCTCGGCGGAGCAACGATCGATAGACCTGATCTCTGGGCCTACACTGGTGGTGGAGTTCTGTTCCTTTTCGTCCGCGGCGCGGATAATGGAATATACCAGAAATATATGGATCTGTCCACTTTTGCATGGACGACGAGCTGGTCGAAGTATCCGGGTGCAACATCTTCAGGACCCACTATAGAGGCGGGTGCTAGAGTAGTTCGCGGAATGGACAACGGAATATACGCGCTTGTTAGCGACTAAGCTTAGCCCTTTGCGCGGATAGAGTGCTCTCAGGTAGTTATGTCTTAGACCACTCCTCTTCTGACTGAAACATGCTCAGGAAAACTGCTTTTTCCATAGGGTTTGCTTGTTGAATGATTGTCTTTAGTTCGTCTATGGTTACGACTTCTTCCTCACTGCCTTTAATGATTTCTTCCTCAGAGTAAGTTACAGTTACTCCAAACGGAGTCTTTGAACCGGACGGTAATGGAACGGCATGATTGGCAAAGATCGCGTATAGTCCATTGAGAAAACTCTTCTTAGATTCAAATGTGTACGCTTTATGATATACGTTGATGAATTCGCCGATCAATGTGCAAGCGTATTTTTTGCCTTCGTCTGTTTTAGCGTTCTCAATCAATGCGTCTAATGTTGGTTTCTGGCCACCGTCGGCGTTGCTGGGAATCAGCGCTTATGTTATAGATATGGATACTGATATATCCAAGTAGACATCCAAACATACAATGGCGTTTAGAATTGTCCAGACAAGTTCTGGTAATGGTTGTTCTATCGGTGCTTGTATGCGCTTCATCTTTTCTCCCCAGGGTTCACGGAATTGTGACTTGGACCTCCCTTGGAGGCGCTACTCTATCTTCGCCCGCAGTGACGGGGATAGCTGGGTCGCGGGTCGACGTTGTGGTTCGGGGAGCAGACAACCGGATATACCACAAGTACTACAAGAGCGTGGGGGGTTGGAGTGGTTGGACATCCTTGGGTGGAGCGACGAATGATCAGCCTGCAGTAGCTATTGCAGGCGCCTACTTACACGTTGTTGTGCGCGGCACAGACAATGGAATATACCATAAGAAATTCATTTTGCCGGATGGGCCTTGGGACGTGAGCTGGACCAATGTGGGAGGCGCTACTCTCTCAACACCTGCGCTAGCAACGGACGGTAGCTCTCTATTTTTGTTTGTTCGGGGAACAGACAATGGAATATACTACAAGTTTTGGGCGAGCAGTTGGGAAGCTTCTTGGAGTAAGGTCCCGGGCGCTACCAATGATATTCCAGCGATCGCTATTCTAGGGGGATACATACATCTTGTTGTGCGCGGTACAGATAACGGGATCTACCATAACAAAGGAGACACGTTTTTTTGGCCGCCTTTTTGGTCCGGTTGGACGCGGATTCCAGGAGCAACAAGTTCTGCGCCTACACTTGAACCCGTCACATCACCTAGCTCCTATCTCAACTTAGTTGTTCGCGGAACCGACAACGGAATATACTATAATCGATGGAGTAGCGGCTGGTTGGCTGGATGGGTGAATCTGGGTGGAGGAACGAATGATAGACCTGCTCTTTGGGCCGGGTTTTACCTGTATCTTTTCGTTCGCGGCTCGGATAACGGGATATACGAGAAATATATGGATCTGTCCACTCATTTATGGGGGACGAGCTGGTATAGTTTTTCCGGCGCAACAGCCTCTGGACCCGCGGTAGAGGCGGGAGCTCTCGTAGTACGTGGAATGGACAACGGGATATACGCGTTTATTGATTGAACCTCGTCCAAGAGGATTAGCAGGATTCTTCTCAATACAATAGGGAACGGACTGACTAGCCGAAAAAGAAGAGAGGTTTGAGGTAACCGACCTGCATTTTGGGCTACTCCTATTGTTAGATTTGCTTTGTTGTAGATCCCTTTCGGGTTGTCGGGTGAAAAATCGCTATAGCGTTTCGCTACAACCGAGTTAGGAGGTTCTTTGTTTGCGCGAGAAAAAAAGTTATGTGGATTTTTAGGTTTAATCGCAATAATAGACGGTTTTACGGTATTATTTCATCTCTCTGCTCGTTCAAGAGCATTAGCAATATGCAAATCGCTCAATAGATAAGGATTCAGATATGGATACTGATATATCCAAGCAGACATCCATACATAGAATGGTGTTCAGGATTGTCCAGAAAAGTTCTGGTAATGGTCATTCTATCGGTTCTTCTATGCGCTTCTTCTTTCCTCCCAGAGATTCACGGAACTACATGGGCCTCCCTTGGAGGCGCTACCCTATCTTCACCCGCAGTGACAGGAGTTTATGGGTCGCGGATCGATGTCGTTGTTCGGGGATCAGATAACCGGATATACCACAAGTACTACAAGAGCGGGGTCTGGAGCGGCTGGACATCCTTAGGTGGAGCGACGAATGATCAGCCTGCGGTAGCTATCGTATTCGGCTACCTACATGTTGTTGTCCGCGGGACTGATAATGGAATATACCATAAGAAGTTCTTTTTGCCGGATGGGCCTTGGGATCCAAGCTGGACCGTTGTGGGAGGCGCTACGCTCTCAACACCTGCTCTAGCAGGAGCAGGTGGTTTTCTATTTTTGTTTGTTCGGGGAACAGATAACGGAATATACTTCAAGTACTGGTCAGGCGGTTGGGCAGCTTCTTGGATTAGCGTCTCAGGCGCTACGAGCGATATCCCAGCTATTTGCATATTGGTCGATAAACTACATTTGGTTGTGCGCGGTACAGATAACGGGATCTACCATAACACCGCAAACGTAGGGGTCTGGCCGTTTACATGGTCCGGCTGGACTAAACTTCCAGGCGCAACAGTCTCTGCGCCTACACTGGAACCCGTCACATCACCGAGCAACTACGCCAATCTAGTTGTTCGAGGAGCAGACAATGGCATATACTACAATCGATGGACTGCCCTTGGCTCCTGGACCGGCTGGGTTAATCTGGGTGGAGCAACGATCGATAGACCTGATCTCTGGGCCTTTCAACCCGACCGTCTGTATCTTTTGGTTCGTGGAGCAGACAATGGAATATACATTAACTCTATGCCGTTATCCAGTCCCGGTTCATGGTCGAGCTGGTCTCACCTTCCCGGCGCAACATCTTCCGGACCCACATACGAGGTAGCTATGGTAGTACGTGGATTGGACAATGGAATATACTACATATAGTTTTGAGCCTCGTCCAAGAGGATTAGCAGGATTCTTTACGGTTTTTTATAGTCGGTTGGGTCTTGAGCCTAAAGAGAAAAGAGGGGTTTGAGGTAACTGACTTGCATTCTAGGCTACTCCTGTTTATTGTGAGGTTTGCTTTGTCGTAGATTCGTTTAAATTGGGCGAGTATTCCGTGTAGTGTTTTGCGCGAGAAAAAAATATCTGGATTTTTACGTTTAATCGCAATGATAAGTGGACGGTTTTACGGCATTATTTCATCCTCTGCTCGTTCAAGAGGATTAGTAATACGCAAATCGGTCACTGGATACTGATATATCCCTGTAGACCTGTATAGATAGATAGAACGGTGTTATGGATTGCGTAGACAAGTTCTGGTAATGGTTGTTCTATCGGTGCTTCTATGCGCTTCTCCTTTTCTAACCACAGTTCAAGGATACGATGGGTGGACCTCTCTTGGAGGATCTACCCTGTCTTCCCCCGCAGTTACAGGAATAGTTGGGACAAGAACCGATGTTGTTGTTCGAGGAGCAGATAACGGAATATACCACAAGTACTGGAAGAGTGCGACAGGTTGGAGTGGTTGGATATCCTTAGGTGGAGCGACGAATGATCAGCCTGCAGTAGCTACTGATGGCGTATATGTACATGTTGTTGTCCGTGGAACTGATAATGGGATATACCATAAGAAGTTCACTTTGCCGGATGGGCCCTGGGACGTGGCCTGGACCAATGTGGCAGGAGCTACACTCTCAACACCTGCCCTAGCAACGTACTCATCTTATCTATATTTGTTTGTTCGGGGAACAGACAACGGCATATACTACAAGTACTGGACAAGTGGTTCGGGTTGGATACCTTCTTGGGGTAGCGTTCCAGGCGCTACCAACGATATTCCAGCAGTCAATATTTTTATGGGAAATCTACGTCTCGTAGTTCGCGGTACAGATAACGGTATCTACTATAACCACGTAAGCCTGCCTCCTATCTTCCCTGTATCGTGGCCCGGTTGGACCAAGCTACCAGGAGCAACGATCTCTCCACCTACACTGGAACATGATTTCCAGTACGTCAATCTGGTTGTTCGTGGAATAGATAACGGAATATACTACAATCGATTGTATTGGACGGGTTCGGAATGGGGTTGGACCGGTTGGGTTAATCTGGGTGGAGCGACGATCGATAGACCTGATCTCTGGGCCTCTGGGTCATACCTGAATCTTTTCGTTCGCGGCTCAGATAATGGAGTGTACTTCAAATCTATGGACGCGTCCACTTACCAATGGGATATCAGCTGGATGAAGTGTCTAGGTGCAACAGCTTCAGGACCCACAATTGAGGCGGGAACCCTCGTAGTACGTGGAATGGACAACGGAATATATGTAGCTTGAACCTCGTCCAAGAGGATTAGCAGGATTCTTTACGGTTTTTTAATCGGTTGGGCCTTGAGACTAGAGAAAAAAAGAGGGGTTTGAAGTAATCGACTTGCATTCTCAGCTGACTCCTATCGTGAGGTTCGCGTTGTCGTAGATTCGTTTCAATTTCTCAGGTGAATAGTCCGTGTAGTGTTTCGCTAAGACCGATCTCGGTATTCGGCCGCAGAAAGCATCCACATAACGGTCTGGAACCCCTAGTTCTCCTAGTTGGCAACAGAACCATTCTCGTAGAACTTGAGGGGTAATGTGTACACTAG
>CAZQDW010000106.1:0-6048 GCA_964592315.1 uncultured Candidatus Bathyarchaeia archaeon | reverse complement strand
GCGCAAAGGAGGTGTTAGAATGGTTAGAGTTGGCGCCGGCAAGATATCTTATGAAGTCGTAGAGGGTTGGGGGAAGCTGCCTGAGGGATGGTCTTTCACCCAAGTAGCAGGAGTAGCCGTGGACTCACGTGACAGAGTCTACGTCTTTAACAGGAGCCCCCATCCGGTTATCGTCCTTGACAAAGAGGGTGAATTCCTCTCTTCGTGGGGTGATGGTATCTTCAGCAGCAGGACCCATGGCATCTACATAGATCGCAATGACTATGTCTACTGCACTGACGACGGTGACCACACAGTAAGAAAGTTCACGCCGGATGGACGACTTCTCATGACGTTGGGAACCCCGAATAAGCCCGGGGAGAAGGGAGCTCCCTTCAACCGTCCTACGAATGTGGCAATCTCGCCTTCGGATGAGATTTACGTCTCCGATGGCTACGGCAACTCAAGAGTTCACAAGTTCTCGATGGATGGGCGACTAATGCTCTCTTGGGGGACACCGGGCAGTGGCCCAAGTCAGTTCAACATTCCCCACGGCGTCTGGATCGATAGGCGTGACCAGGTCTACGTGGCGGACCGACAGAACAACCGCATTCAGATCTTCACGTCCAAGGGAGAATATCTCACTGAGTGGGGGGGCTTCCTTCAGCCCTGCACCATATACATGGATGCCGAGGAGAACGCATACATCGCAGAACTTCGATCAAGAGTGAGCATACTAAACATCGATGGTGAAGTACTAGCCCGCTGGGGAGGAGAGAAGAGCAAGGCTCCGGGACAGTTCAGCGCACCACACTGCGCTTGGCTTGACTCCTTCGGCGACCTCTACGTGGGCGAAGTCTTAGAAGGCCAGAGGATACAGAAGTTCGTCAGGGTGAACTGAACAAGCGATCGAGATGACTCGATCTGAAGCTGAGGCCTTGCCCAGGACTGCTCACGGTCTAAGACGTTCCAGAAGTAATCTTCATCCACGATGTACAGGATCACCCAACAGGGTCTTGGATGTCTACGACAACCGAAGGGGTGCTTACATAAACCTGAACACGCCTGTGGAGCTATATCCAAACAGAATCAGATATGTAGACATGGAAGTCGATGTCTGCGTCTTGCCTGACGGTGACGTGAAGGCCATGCACGAAGAATTGCTCGAGAGAGCCTGTTCAGATATGACAATCTCCTCAGGGCTTCTAGAGATTGTTGAGAGAAAAGTCAAACATGTTTGATCAGTCTCGTTATCTGATGTAGCTAACCTATAGGATAAATAGTCTCTTCGTGATTCATTTCAAGCAGATATGGCTGAGGTCGTGGACGAACCTAGGCTCAGGAACAGAACACACGTATTTAACGATCGATTCCACGCAGGCGAGCAACTAGTTGAAAAACTAGTGGAGTACAAAGATCGTGCAGATACCTATGTTCTTTCAATTCCAGCGGGTGGAGTCCAAGTAGCATTCCCCATAGTTAAGAAGCTGGGGCTTCCCCTAGACCTCGCAGTAACCTGTAAGTTGCATATTCCATGGAACAAAGAGGCCGGGTTTGGAGCCCTCACGTGGGATGGAATCCTCTTCTTGAATGAATCGCTTGTTTCTGCTCTCAGGCTGACCAGTGAAGATATAGAGACATGCGTAGCTGAGGAGAGAGAAGTGATTCGTCGAAGAGTTGCCCTATTCAGACACGATAGACCCTTCCCGGACCTTGAGGGAAGAATCGTAGTCATAGTCGACGACGGGTTAGCCTCGGGCTATTCTGTGCTAGCGACAGCGGAGTCGATAAGACGAAGAGGGGCAAGAGAGATCGTTGTCTCAATCCCCACAGCATCGACAGCCGCAATCAATCTACTGAAGCCCCATGTCGACAAAATCATCTGCCTAAACATCAGGTCTGGACCGATATTTGCGGTCGCCGATGCGTACAGACTATGGTATGACCTAGAGGACAAAGATGTTGTAGAAATTCTACGTAGGTTGGAGTTTTGAGGCTTTACTCGAAGTAGTATTCGTGTTGAAGCTTCTATCTACCGACGAGTAACCTTTGCGCATATGATGTTTTCTCGGTTGCAAAAAGGTTTAAGGATATAGCAGTGATAGCTCCTTTGGTTATCATGGTTAAGGCTATTGTTCTCGAGGATGCCCGGAAGCTCTCGACCATGGATTTCCCCTTGCCCGCGGTGGAGTCAGGTGAGATCCTAATACGAATGGAGATGTGCGGCGTATGCGGCACAGACATCCACCTCTACGAAGGTAGAATGAAGGTTCCTTTCCCCATCATCCCGGGGCATGAGTTCGTCGGAAGAATTGAGGCGATAGGGGAAAAGGCGCGAGTATCAGAGATTAAGGGTGAACCCTTAGCCGAGGGAGACTTGATCACAGTCGTTCCAGGCACAAACGCCTTCTGCCGAACTTGCTTCTTCTGCAGGTTTATGCCCCACAGACCAAACCTATGCAGCAATCGAAGGGTTATGGGTGTGAACATAAGCTGCAGGGACCCACCTCACCTCAAAGGAGGGTGGGCTGAATACATACATGTCGACGCTGAACATTGGTGGATCTACAAGGTTCCGGAGGAGATGCCATCCGACATCGCCGTTCTGACGGAGCCGATGGCCGTTGCAACTAGAGCCTTGGAGAGAGCGTTTTCTCCTGGTTTACCAACCTTCAGCGAAGGATATGGCATAGGAGACAGCCTTGTGGTTCAAGGTGTGGGGCCGATAGGTCTGTTGACGGTTGCTGCTGCAGTGATTGCCGGCGCTGGAACTATTATCGTTGTGGACATGGTTGATGATAGGCTCAAAATGGCTGAAAGGCTAGGAGCGGATCACCTTATCGACATGAGGAACTTCGATTCAACTGAGAAGCGTGTGACCCAGGTAAAGAGGCTCACAAGAGATCTGGGAGCTGACATCGTCGTTGAGTGCGCTGGTGTACCCTCCGCCTTCCCTGAGGGCATAAGCATGACAAGACGGGGTGGCAAGTTCATTGAGGTTGGTCATTATACCGACCAAGGTAACACTGAGGTGAACCCGCAAGTCATCTGTTCAAAGGATATTGATGTTCTTGGAAGCTGGGCTTATCCACCTAGCCAATTCGACACTGCAATAAAGACGCTGAGAAGAGGCATGGAAACTCTGCCCATAGCGGAAATGGTCACTCATAGATTCAAAGTCGCTGAGGCTGAGAGAGCAATCCAAACGATAAAAAGCAGAAAAGGTATCAAGATGGCAGTCACACCTTGAACTATCTCTGAGCACATCATGTCTGATAGCGTCTCATCTCAGTCCCATTCTCCTCACAGGCGACTCCATTTTCAGCTCTCATGCACCTAGTAGCGCGATCCAGCTTTGTCTGGCAAGGGAGCAAGTTTGTTCTTGGCAGAGTATCGGAGTTGGCTATAGAAGACTAGAAATATCACGAGAACCTATCAAGCGCCATAGGTGAATGGAATGGAGGAAGGAGAGAAGGTTGGGGTTGATCTTTCTGTGGCGAATAGGCTTCTTCATCCAATGCATACAGTACTTGTTTCGTGCATTGGAAAGGGTGGGAAATACAACATCATAACGTTGGCGTGGGCTATGCCTACTTCTCACAGTCCGCCGCTCGTTGCTGTAAGCATCTCTCCCCGAAGATACTCATATGCTCTTATTGAGGAGACAGAAGAGTTCGTCGTCAACATCCCAGGTATGAACATTGTCAAACAGACTCTTTTTTGTGGTCGGGTCAGCGGCAGGGACTGCGACAAATTCAAGGACTTGGGCTTAACGCCGATGGCGGCAAGGAAGGTGAAGCCGCCAATAATAAAGGAGTGTGTAGCCCATCTTGAATGCAGGCTCCGCAGCCAATTCACTACGGGGGACCACACAATCTTCGTCGGCGAAGTAGTTGAAGCCTATGCTGACAAAGAAGCGTTCAAACAAGGGTACAACCTAGAAAGAGTGAGACTCGTCTACCATGTAGGCGAAAACGAGTTCGCGACGCTTGAACCTAGGCTTTTCACACCTGAACTCCCCAACACACAGCCAACCTCAAAAACCAGAAGCACTTTCGTAAGACGGCGGCAGAATATTTGAATGAATTTTTAAGGTTGGTGAAGCTAGATAAGTTCGAATGATTTCTGAGGATAGAAGGAGACGCTTTCAATCCCGCTATGGTAGCCCTGATGCGATAGTCTTCGGACTTGGGATAAATCTTCCTTACCAGTTCTCCTCATTTGCTTTTCTGCCCGATGTCTATGAGTACTTGCGGTCAGGCAGAGTGAGGTATGTTAGGACTGAAGGTGGAAAGGAGTTGCTTTATTACACGACCCACATGGGTACTGGTGCTAGCTGGTCTCTTCATGACGGCCTTTCTCTTGATTCTGTAAGGTGCGGTGTCGGTTTAGGTTGGTTTGGTCTTCTTCTGCCTGAAGAAGCTGGAGATGTCTTCATACCCTCCTCGGCGATGCTATTGTCCACAAAAGAAGGAGCAGAAGGCACCGAAATAGAGGCGTCGTCTAACCTCTGTGAGGCACTGATAGAAAGTGTCGAGAAATTTGGGCTGACGCCCTATATTGGGAAAGTCTGTACTGTTCATGACCCATTCCACAGGAAGGAAGACGCCGTGATGGATCTTGGCTGCATCGGCTGCGAACAAGAAACATGGTATTTGCTTTACTACGCTAAAATGCTTAGGAAAGAAGCTGCCTCTATGCTTATTCTCTCGGACCTGGAATCCTATAAGGCTGGCTACAACGTTCTCACCCAGGCTAGAGAAAGAAGAAAGCGAATCAATTCATTAAGTAGAACGTTAGTAAAGAAGGTAATTCCGTACGCCTTGTCGAACTACCTTCGACAATAAACGCGATCCCGAGATTCAAGGTCACTCCCCGCGTGAACACTGGCTTGTTCGCCCCTGATCTGTTCTCATCAGGTTTTTCGAACACCCATTCTACATCGATACTATTCTCAACTTCTTCACAGCATCTTCTAGTCTAACATCCCTGTCTTGCGAAACTAGCCTTAGGTGCTCAACTTTCAAAGGGTCTAGACCCACAAATCTGCAGGCAAATATATCCACCGACAACGGGTCCACACCCACCACAACCTTGTCTCCAGCGTCTGCTATGTTTAGGTCGCACCTCACGATCTTCGGTAGGTCGGCAATCACCTTGTCTACGCCAAGAGGGTGGTAGACGTCGTACTTGTTCCCCTCAGCCAAGAGACCGAAGAGATTCTTCAGAGCACAGGTCAACAAAGTTCTGGAGTGGGCTCCAACCCTCGGGATATTGACAAGGAGATCGCAATCACGAACCAGCCTCGGAATCGGCAGACGACTCACCGCATGAGGAGAAGGGACCTCTAGCTCCAAGATCTCATCCTTCATCAAGTTCAAAGCCTCGACCCTATCCCCAAATGGCTTCAGCATGTCATCTATTCCTAAACGCCTAAACTGCACATCCGGGGTGTGACCCATACTATTCGTCTCACCGACCACAATTCGCCTAGAGTGAGGAAACAAGAATCTCAAAGTCGCCTCAATGAGCCTGTTCTCTGGATGATATAGCCCACAAAGATTTGGCTTAACTAGGACAAGCCCATACTCTTTAGGCTCAAAACCGGCCCTAAAGAGCACCTCAGGAACGGTTTCGAAGATCTTGTCTTTGCTGCATACTACCACTTCAGTGCTGTGATAGGAATCATTTCTTAAGAAGTCGCTCCTCATCATCTTTGCGCGGCATCAGCCTCCCTAAGCTTGCTCACTGCAGTTTGTTACTCCAGACCTCTTATTCCTATCGGAGGATCAGGTCTGGTTCTAGTAGTAGTCAAGGGTTATTCTCCCTGTACTGGTACTGCCTGCTCCAGTGTATACGATGGCATCTGAGGTCTCTCGGAACGCTTGCAAGCGTCTAGGACCCAACTAGTTTTCCTCTCCTCGGTGGGGTTGCTGGGAGAATCATTAACGTCATGAGAATCGCGCCGACGGCTAGGAAGAGTATCGTGGCATGGTATGCGCCAGTAAGGTCTGCAAGGATGCCGCTGACTAGGGGGAACAGCCCTCCTCCTATAGCTCCGAAGAAGGT
>CAZQDW010000105.1:373-6063 GCA_964592315.1 uncultured Candidatus Bathyarchaeia archaeon | reverse complement strand
GAACAATGGAGAACAATTGATTGAGACAATCTAGACCAATGGTCGTCCTTTCTATGTCCTTAATGGCGTCAAGGTCTTCATCATCGCACGTTATGACGATGACGTGCAGACAATTAGGTAAGAAACTGCTTGCGGAAAGTCAATATGTCTAGACAGCATTATGGAAATGTAGTTTTCTCTCCAATCCTCCTTTTGCAAACCTTTCCGATATCGGAGACAACTCATCAATAATCCAAGAATAGAATAAGCCGTACTCTCTGTTTGTCGAACTAAATGAGGTGATATCTTGCCCTGCAGCAGTAGGGAGAAGGGGAAGAAAGAAGAGAAGTGCGGATGCTGCGGGAAGTGGAAACTGCCAAGTCCACTTTTCGCATTGGTCACTTTTCATTACCTTCTATAAACTTCTTTTCTACGGTGGCACAAACTGAGAAATCTCACTGGAATCTGAGTCGTAAACCAGTGAAAGAACGGGCTATTTGCTGCACATAAAATTCGGTCTGAAAATCTTGATTCGGATTTAATGGGAGTACGTGCCAAGCGTGGTCAAACTAAAAAAAGTTTTAGCGAAAATGGATTTGGATGCGCGCGATAAAGACTACACAAGACTGGCGGCGAGATTTAGGAAAGAAAGAGGGAAAAACGATGAAGCTCGAAGCTTTGCTGATAACGGATCAATGTTACTCAATACGTTCTTCTTTGTGGTCTTCTCTTAGCCCAGCACTCTCGGCAGTAGACTGGCCTGCTCGGGTCGGGCTTGAAGGGGACTTCACATTCCTTTCCACAAGCGGCGCAAACTGCCTTGAACATTTCGCGTGATGCCATACCGATTTTTCACTCCTTTACCCTTTTAATGGCAAGAACAAAAGTTCATCCTGAGGAACTCTTTATTCTTGCACGAATCAGATAGTTAAGGCATCTTCCCTATTAAATTTGTCTATACAGAAAGGTTTTCACACGCCACATCACGAATATCATACTTGCCTTCTGGCACTCACTTGACTTCAGGAATAGATGAAGAAAGGAACGGTTTTAAAGATTAAGAGAAGCTATAGAGAGTTGAAGGGACGAAGGCATATATTTACCAGAAGTGAAGGGGTCCCACAATACCGGTCCCATAGAGAGCTTCGCCTATTGCCAAGAACATAGCCGAGGAGAAAGGCAGAACCTGATTCCTACGATCGAGTCTAAGACAGAGATGCGCTTGAGCTTTGCTCACCTTTTGATCAAGG
Source organism: uncultured Candidatus Bathyarchaeia archaeon (assembly GCA_964592315.1). Classification (GTDB taxonomy): domain Archaea; phylum Thermoproteota; class Bathyarchaeia; order Bathyarchaeales; family WAQA01; genus CAZQDW01. The sequence continues at coordinate 4,834 of CAZQDW010000105.1, read as the reverse complement.
CGGTAGCCATAGCTCTGGTTGAGTTCGTCCAGTTCTCGTTTCAGAAATCTTTATCTTTGTCCCAGAGTTCTTAAATAGGTGCTAGTGGACTGCAACACGAGTTATAAAGAGATGCTTAAAGCAAGGAATCTACTTCTAGTGGGATTACAACCGCATTCATCCACAGCATCACATTTTATGCTCATGCTTTTCTTTATTCTGACGTTTCTATCAATTCCTTGGCAAACCCATGCATCGCAGTTGGAAAACGTGTATGTGGGTCGCTGGAGCTTGGAGATCCTAGAAGGAGATGTCTTGACGATCTATATATACCCAGTCGTGAGAGATATTTCGCTCAATTCTTCAGGCTCAGGTATTTTTTTATCGATTCGGACAAATTACACCGTTCAATCTCAGGAGAATACAGCTATCTGGATGCTCCCTGAATCTCAGGGCGTTTTCAATATGACAATGAGTTTTCAAAGTGATGAAGCATTTGACTACACAATCGGGGTCTATTCGCGCAATCCAGACTTTTACGGGAAAAGCGTCAAATTCTCCGGCGATTTCGGAACAATATATACTCACTCCGGCCCGCCAGGAAACTGGACAATAATTATCTTGCTAACCTCTCAAAGACAATCACGTTCTATCTTTCACATTGAACTTCCCACGCCGGTAAATGCTGCATTGTTCTTGGCAGCCGCGGGATTTATCTCTTATTTCAATATTTTCTTCGTCTGCGATACCTACTTTAAGAATAAGAAGGAAAGCGTTTCGAACAGACGGTGGCTCGTCTGCGGCATAGTAATGGTCATAAGCGCCTTCGCAATCTATCAGCTCTACAGCTTCACAACTTTCACCTCGTCATGGAGTGTCTGATGATGGAAGAGGACGAATTTATGGACCAGTGGTGGTACACCAAGCCTAGGCTTAGGAGACTATTCGCTCCTTTACTCTATGTTGCTTCTTGGCAGTATAGGCTATGGAGATTTCTGCAGAAGCCTCCTGAACAACGACGGAAGGAAGCGGAAAGACGCGCAAAGAAGATAATGAAAAGGATGGACTTTCCAGGCATCAAGAAGGAAGATGTCGTAGGAAGAGAAGAAGACCTGAATAGAGTTTTGGTCAGTTCTCATTATCACATCTTTCGAAGCCCTGAAGTGAGAAAAACCTGTCCCGTGCCTCCACCGAAAGTATTCATATTGAAGGGGAGCTCAGGTAGTGGCAAAACGTTCTTCGCTGAGGCCTCTCAGAGAGAGACTTTTGAAGAAGGCTTAAAATACGGCATGTTAGTGCACTATGCCTCTTTGAAACCGGAGAATGTCTATACCATGTGGTACGGCAGGAGCGCACAGCAGTTGGGGGCGTTCTTCCAAGAGGCTTTTCAAAGGCCAAGCATCGTTCTGGTCGACGAGTTTCAAGCTTTCGGGAGCAGATTCTCTTCTACAACAGAGGTTGGAATGGAGGAGAAGAGAGTCCAAACAGTCTTCCTCGAGAGGATTGACGACCTGCAGAAGAAAAACTACAGATGCATTCTACTGATCTCGACCAGCGAGTATGAGACCATAACTGAGACGCTCCGGCGGAGAGGACTTGTAGGTACAGTCGACTTTGATGTTGGAACGAATCGGCTGATGCTTCTAGAGATAGCGCGCAGACAAAGCCGCAAATACGGTGTCAGACTGAGTCATAGCGAAATTGTGGGAGTCCTCGAAGACTCGCTTCGATCAGTGGGCGGTACCAGACTGACACCAGCGGATGTCGTTAACGCATTTGACATAGTTATGGCCGAAAAGTCTAGGCCGATCCAAGAACAGATGATCAGCAAAGCGAAACTTAGAAGATTCAGAAAAGCGAATCTTGGTAGACAAGTGACGCTGAACGACTTCAGGGCTGCAGCTCGGAAGCTGAAGACCTACACATCCCAGGAGAAGACCGAGGCTGCGATCAGATCTGTAAATCGGATTGCTCCTAGGGAACGATACGGCGATGTTGGCGGCCTTCATGGGGTGAAGGATGAAATAGTCAAAGAGATATCCCTAGCTCTGGACGCAGAACTGGCAGTGAAGGCTGGATACATTCCTCCCAAAGGCTTTATCTTCTACGGGCCTCCCGGGACTGGAAAGACTCTACTGGCTAAGGCAATCGCTGGCGAGAACGATGTATGGTTTTACAATATTAACGGTCCGTCAATTCTTCAAGGTCGATATGGAGACCCGGAGAAAACCGTTCGAGATATCTTCGAGGATGCACGCAAGAATGCCCCGGCGATCATCTTCTTCGATGAGATAGACTCCATTGCTCCGAAGAGAGGAACCCATGATCCTGTTGTCGACCGGGTGGTCTCCCAGCTTCTAACCGAGATAGACGGATTTACACCCTTGACGAACGTCGTCGTGATAGGAGCCACAAACAGATCCGAAATACTTGACCTTGCTCTTCTAGAACGCTTTACCCGCCACTTCGAGTTCACTTACCCCAAAAACAGATCTGAGAAAATGGAGATTCTGGAGGTTCACCTTCGGCGGTATCGAGGTGCTTTAGAAGAAGGGATAACCACAAGCGATGTCCTCAAGATTTTCGAGAAGAAAATCCTCAGTCCGAGGAAAATCGCTGACGCAGTTGATGACGCAAACAGGCTGAGAACCAAAGAGCTCGAAGCGTGCCGCAAGCTCGCAGAAGAGATGAGACACAGACCTGAGAAGGTTGGGAAGATAGAAGAGTTATTTAAAGCGGATCTCGAAAGGCTCTATGAAATTTTGAAGATCGCTATACACGATTCCAACCTTGCTGCAAGACTGGAGAAAGTTGATCCATCCAACTATCCGCTGAGACTATGTCACTTCGACAAGGCTTTAGAGGGCACATTCGACGAATACGTGGAGGAAGCCCAGAAGATGGTCCAACACACTGTTAGGATTCAAAAGCCCGAGATCGGTAAAAGCTACGGGTTGATAGCCCTAGGCGAACGAGGCGAACTAGGAGGGCTTGTAGGGGTCACCGAAGTAATAGTCAACCCCAAGGGGTCGGGGAAAGTGCAAGTGGTGGGGAGTGAGGTCGGAGAGAGCATTCTCGCCAGCGCCCAAGATGCCTTTATCTACATAAACTCCATCTCTGAATGGAGGTTCAAAGACTACGACGTATACGTGGAATTGGTAACTCCGGCAAAAGGAATGGAGAAACAAGTAGTCGGTTTGGGAATAACTAGATCACCTGTTTCAGGACCATCTGCGGGCCTCTCAATCGCCGTGGCGATGCTTTCAGCATTCCTGAATGTGGAGATAGATCCAACCGTGATCATGACAGGAGCCATAACCGCCAGAGGAGAGGTCTGGCCCGTCGGCGGACTTGATTACCGAGGGATGGGAAAGATCGAGGCAGCTATATCTGACAGATACGCCCGTAGATTGATCATACCGAGATATAACTATGAGAGGCTCGGAGATTTCGACACTGAAAAGATGTTGTTGGAGAAGGAGATAAAGATCGTTCCAACTCAAACGTTTTTGGAAGCCGCTGTGGAGGCTATGCCTGAGTTCTCGTCGCAGGACGATATTTTGAAGAGGCTCAACAAGACATAGTCAGTCGCTGCAATTAGGTTATGTAGTCTTCGCGTTTCAGCCCGGACCTAGCGGCCATCCTTAACAGGGCTTGATAGTATTCGCCTGTTTCGATCTTTTGACATATGTTACCCAATGCCTCGTGAACGCTTCTAAAGTACTCCTTGTCCTCCTCTCTTAGTTGCCTGCGTTGAATTTTTTGAACTCTGTTCTTTATCCCTAAGCCTGCCTCTCTAAGGGACAAGGAGAGGACGCGATGTTCCACACTTACCAGCGCTGGATAAATTTCCCATGCTAGCGCGACGAGGTCTTCGCCTACAGCGTTCATCTTTGTCATATCCCAAGAAACCATACAGCTCTCATTTCGCGTTAGAATCTCTCTCAATCTCGTCTGAACGGTGCTAAGTACAGGCAGAAATTTCTCCATACTTTTTACCTGTTTCTGAAAATGTTTCTGTCACTTTAAACCTTTAAACTTTTTCAGAGGCTGAACCAAGGAGTACAGCTACATTGAAGTGGAGGGGCTTCTTATCTAACGAGCTCAAGGGCTTCTTTGAATTCGTTTGTTCCCGCCTTTTCCAGAACTTCATAGATGAGCATCTCGGTCGATAGGAGGGTTACTCCCGCCTGTTTCATTCTCTCTAAACCAGCAAGCTTGTCATCAATGCTCCTGGAGGAAACAGCGTCGCTTACCACGCACATACGGTGTTTGTCTAATCCATATATGGCCGTTTGACTTATGCAGATGTGTGTTTCAATCCCGGTCAGAATTACCGTTCTCGCTCCTAGTCTCCGCAGGGCATTATTAAACGTGTCTGATCCGAAGCAGTTGAACTCAACTTTCTCTATGGGCTCTATATTAGGAATCAAATCCTTTATCTCCTTGATTGTCCGACCTAAGCCACTTGGATATTGCTCA